>CAYRWQ010000063.1:0-1669 GCA_964428075.1 uncultured Bdellovibrionales bacterium | reverse complement strand
ACCTTATTGATGGAGAATATGCTTTCACGCCAATTGATACTTCCGATTGGCAGACCTATCGGAATGAGGAATTGGGGTTTGAGGTGAAGATTCCAAAGAATTGGGAAATGCGCGAAATGCAAAGAAATCAAGATGGAGAAGTCATTTGCTGGTTTAGTCAGAAAGGAGAATGGTACCTTGTGGAAGGCGGAAAAGAAAACGCAATAGCGATTTCTGTCTCTGATAAGTATTCATCTGATTTAACAAATTTTCACGAGCTTATTTTAAAAAGAAAAAAATATTCAGGAGAACGAATTTTAAGCACGGTTATTGGTAATAAAAAAGCTATAGTCGACACTAAATTTTTTCAGGCTATTTTTTTCAGGAGCAAAGAAGATTGGTCTATTGCTTCTATACCAAATATAAGTAGTTATCCAGAGGTAAATAATATATATCCGATGTTTTTGCAGACTTTTAGATTTCTTAAATAGCACCTTGCAATAATTCTCACATCAACAATGATGTGAGAATCTTGTAGGCTGGTATTCCTTCCTACACCCGAGTAGCTCTTTGACAACTTATCTCCCGAAAGGAGAAAAGCATGAAAGCAGTACGGAAGTTCGCTCCGATAGCATTGTGTCTGTATGTGAATACAACATACGCGCTTGATCAGGCGGCAACTGGGTTCTTCTACCCGACTGGAAAAGAGGTATTTGAAATGGATAAGGGTTGGTGGCTTAGCAGAGACCCAAACTACTTTACGGGCAAGTACCATATCGGTACCGACATGATGACTCGTAGTCTGGATGCCAAAGTTTACGCCATTGCAGACGGAACGATTTATGATCGTCATTGCAAAGACGCATCGTGGGGTCCTGGAAATTGTGCATTGTTTATCAAGCATAGAACGTATGATGGGCAAGTGTTCACGGGGCTCTATGGGCATCTCTCGAAAGGTAGTTTGCCAGCAGGGAATGACGTTTACGCCGGGAAACCTATAGGAAAGACGGGTCTGTGGGGTGATGGGGCTGACGATATTCATCTTCACTTTGGAATTTTCCTTGGGAGCATGCCTCCAGGTACCATTGAGGGGGTGAGGGGCTGGGGAATGATGAATGTTACCCAGTGGACTACTCCCTGTGAAGGAAATACTCCGTGTACTAATGGCTTTATCGATCCGGTAAAGTTCATCGAAACCCACTTCGCCTACAACCCCTCAACCGAAAAACAAGTGTTTCGCCAAGGAGACATCGCCTGGGAACCAAAAACAGCATCGTGTGAAACAGCAACCTCTCGGTATCGTCTGGTCAATCCGCCGTATGCGGTACCAACGGAGAGAGCGGTCTGCAACGAACTCAAGGCAAATCTCTCATACATCACTCAAGCCCCGAACCCTCAAGACAGAATCCCTGAGGATCATGGATGGCGGAAGTGGTGGCGAGCAGCCCTCAATTTCTTCGGCAAGATTGCAAGTGCTGCGGAGATAGAGCAGTTTGGTACGATTGACACCATCAATGTCTACACAGGCACGGTGGTAGCAGGCAATGCGACACTGGCGGTACATGGAGCCGGCGCGGGATATATGACACAGGTAGCTGAAGTAGCCATCCAAAATCTCCCCGACTTCATCGTCAAAAAAACCTGGCTCGAAACACCCCAGGGACAAGAAACCTATCGCTACGGTCGAGAC
>CAYRWQ010000062.1:0-1742 GCA_964428075.1 uncultured Bdellovibrionales bacterium | reverse complement strand
GCCAAACCACCGGTCTGTAAAATTACCGATTACGGAAAGCTCGTCTATCAACAAGCTAAAAAAGAACAGCAGGCTAAAGCCAAGCAAAAAAAAGTTGATATCAAAGGGATTCGTATCGGTTTCACTACCGACACCCATGATCTTTTCTTCAAGAAATCCCAAGCTGAGGGATTTATGACTAAGGGACATAAAGTACGCGTTGAACTCATCCTGCATGGCCGTGAAAAAGCCATGGGCGACAAAGCAAAAGAAAATATGAGTGCGTTCCTCAAGAGCCTCAGTATCCCTTTCAAATTTGAAGAAGAAATCAAACGTGCCCCCAAGGGATTTTCCGCGCTGATCACCCCGGAATAATTCGCTCGTCATTAACTACCCGCTAATCAGTCTGTCCTATGAAGCAGAAGACAAAGAAGTCGGTTATGAAAAAGGTCAAGCTTACCGGATCCGGTAAGGTGACCCGTCGTGCCACCGGGAATAATCACTATAATGTCCGAGATAACGGTGTTGCCACCAGAAACAAACGTTCCGATACCGGCATTATCATCCGCGCGGATGAGAGAAATATTCTCCGTGCCATCCCCTATTCCGCCTAGTGCCACCGGATCTTCTAAACAAGGAATTGACTTCTTAAGAAGAACCCGCTACTCTAGTACTTCGTATTATATTGCTTCATTATTCACTAATATTCTCACTTATGACCAGAGTCAAGCGTGGCGTCATGACCAAAAAGCGCCACAACAATATCCTTGAAAAAGCCAAGGGCTTCCGTTGGGGACGAAAAAATCTTTTCAAAAAAGCGAAGGAAGCCGTCATCAAAGCCGGTGTCTATGCGCACCGCGATCGACGCACTAAGAAACGCACTTTCCGTTCTCTCTGGATCATCCGATTGAACAATGCGCTACGCGAGCATGGCCTCACCTACCGCTCATTCATCGCGCTCGAGAAAAAGAAACATGTCGAGATTGATCGCAAGGTGCTCTCGCAGATGGCCGTAACAGAACCAGATACCTTTGCCGCCTTTATTCAGAATGTGAAATAAGAGGCATTCTCCACAAAATTACAGATACCACCTTCCCAAATATAAGGTGGTATTTTTTTGTTTTCACTTATCTCATAGAATCCCGAAAGACATATATTCACAATCCGCACCAGCATCATTTGAAAACATTCTTGCTCTTGCAAACAGACAACATTGACTTAACACGCCAAATTCACTACCGAAACACTCGCCCTCGCGTCCAATAATAGAGAATTACATCGTACGCCCCAATGACCAAAAAAACCGAACCCGCCGAAACGCATCACGATTGTGATGAGTGAAGCTGTTTGTGATATTCCTGATACCCACTCCTAACCCGCCCTATCCACACACGCAATGGAGGGCATGTCGTCGGTCGCCAGGCAAGATACTTCAACCACGCATAACTTCCAACCAATACACTTGATTCTAGCCACGGAAAAAGTAGAGATTCTTCTCCGCTCACCTGAAAAAATCGATGGATGATGATGATGATGAAAGCTGGATAAACCAAACGATGGAGTTGTTTCCAGCGCTTGCCACCTAATATTTTGATAGAAATCGTATTAGAAGTACTGAGGAGTGAAACAATCATAATCAACCCAACACATCCCGCAAAAATCCCCCATGGTATTGACCTAACACTTGAAAAAGAAATATCAAAAAATACTCTCTGCGTAAAACGTGAATCGAGTAGATACCCAAATCCATGTACACACGCCAA
>CAYRWQ010000061.1:0-1899 GCA_964428075.1 uncultured Bdellovibrionales bacterium | reverse complement strand
TCACCGCAATAAGCATAGAATTCATGATACCGATACCACCAACCAACAATGAGATCGCGGCTATAGAGACCAGAAAAAATTTCAGTACGTCGGTGAGTGAACGAAGAGTGCCAAGCGCTGACTCGAGGCTCCGTACGGAAAAATTCGACTCTTCACCAGCATCAATCCGATGACGCTGATTCAGTAGACGATAGACCTCTGCTTTCACCCAATCAATATCCTCTGCTCGGTCCACTTTCACACGGATATAATTCAGGTATTTAATGCCCAATAATTCCGTTTGGGCGGTGTCCATCGGAACGTGAATAATGCCATCGGTATCAGCAAACGCAACTGACCCACGTTTTTTGAGCACGCCAACCACCGTAAACGGGACATGCTTAATAACGATGGTCTTCCCGACTGGATCACTGTTCGGAAAAAGCTTCTCAGCCACTGCAGCACCAAGCACGGTAACATGTGCTAAACGGGCGTCTTCATCAGGAGAAAAAAACCGACCGCTCTCCATCTTGACCGCTTCTACGTCCGGCAGACTCGCGCTCACCCCAAGATAATTGGCCACGATATTTTCGGAGTCAGAATCAATAACCGCCGTACCGGTAACATACCCAGCCGCATTCACGATTTCCGGAATATTTTTTCCATTCCGTAAGGCCTCAAGATCACCATTCACCAAGGTCTTCTCAACAATGCCAAAAGCCATAGCGGGTGGACCATCTTCTTCCGAAGCACCTGGCAGAATCGCCAGAAGATTTGAACCTACAGATTCCACTTGCCCCAAAATCAGTTGCTGAACACTCGCTCCCGCGCTCATCACCAAAATTACCGAGGTCACCCCAATGACAATACCGAGCACCGTCAGAAAGAATCGCAAACGCGATGATGATAAAGCCTGATACGCTATCTTGTACGGATCCGATAATTTCATTTCAATAACGTGTTTTCTTGGTCAGCAAAATGGCGCGCCCTCACTAGTTCGTCAGATACGACCAGCCCATCCGCCATGCGCAGTATTCGCTTGGCGTGCTCAGCCGTAAATGTCTCATGAGTGACGAGGATAATCGTTTTCCCCTCATCATTCAGGCGTTGAAAGATACGCATTACTTGCAGTCCTGATTTCGAATCCAGATTCCCCGTTGGTTCATCAGCGAAAATGATTTTCGGATTGTTAACCAACGCTCGGGCAATGGCCACGCGCTGCTTTTCACCCCCCGACAACTGGTTCGACAGATACCATGCTCGATGCTCCATATTGACTGCTCGCAGTGCTCCCATGACTCGTTCATGATTCTCCGACACACTGTTACGATCATAAAGCAGAGGTAACTCCACATTCTCAAACACACTCGTTCGTGGTAAGAGATTAAAAGATTGGAACACAAACCCGATTTCTTCGTTTCGCAAACGTGCCAACTCATCATCCAATAAGGTGCTCACTTCCCTTCCTTCTAAGCGATACGTGCCATCAGAAGCCCGGTCAAGCAAACCTAAAATATGCATGAGAGTCGACTTGCCCGAGCCACTCGGTCCCATAATCGAAACAAACTCACCCTGTTCAATAGTGAACTCCGCACCCCTGAGTGCGCACGTCGAGACTCCATCGCTCTCGTACGTCTTCGATAATTTTTCCGTTTCAATAAGCATACTCAACCACAGAATCCTCACGCATTTACCTATCCATTGTAGAACATTTTCAGCTTCCCGGCGAAACGATCAGTACCACAAATAAAGACACCCCAGAAAACATCCGGGGTGTCTTGCGACTACTCTTACTCGAAAAAGACTATTTAATAACCACTGTTCCACCGGCTTCTTCGATCTTCTTCTTAATCGCTTCAGCATCAGCCTTGGCTACCTTCTCTTTAATCACTTTTGGGGCGGCATCCACCAGGTCCTTCG
>CAYRWQ010000060.1:0-1924 GCA_964428075.1 uncultured Bdellovibrionales bacterium | reverse complement strand
GCGTCACCTCACCAACCGGCACCGAGATCGGTGCCCCGGTCGGAATCACTTCCATCCCCCGCTTCAGTCCGTCGGTCGAGCCCATAGCGACCGCTCGCACTCGACCGCCTCCAAGATGTTGATGTACCTCAACAACCAACTTCCCGCCATCCGAAAGCACGACTTCAAGCGCGTCATAAATCTTCGGTAGGGTCGTCTCCTCCGCGAATTCCACATCAACAACCGGCCCAATAACCTGTATCAACTTGCCTGCATTCATAAAAATACCCGTTTAAATCCAGTTAATGAGTGTGCCCTTGAACGGAGAGATTACACCCGTTCGCCCGCTCACTCATGCACCGATTTGAGGCCTATACAGCATCTTTACTGAAATATTGATTAGTATATTTTATCTCATGATATAAAACTGTGTTGTAGTCACTCTACAACAGTTAGATATCTTCGCGTTTTTTGACAATCACTCTACGGGGGTTCACCATGTTCGAACAGTACGCACTTCTTGTTACGGTGCTCGTCACAGGCATCGGATTCATAAATATGCTCCAACACGAAGCATTTGAGGAAAGAATCTCGCCTGGAAAAAGATCACTATCACTGGTGTCACGCGCCGAATCCCTTCTGATCTGGTCATTATTTGCAGCATTCGTGTGCACTGAATACTTCTATCCTCACGCGAACGTCTTCGACGGCACTACCATGATATGAGGATTCTTCCTGGCCATCGGCCAGATAGGCTTTCTCATCGCCATGTGGCGGACACGGGACTGACAGCCGTATTTTTTCCATATCCGGCGTGCTCCCACGTACGATCTATACGGTAACCGGAATACTGCTCTGGGGCGGCTCATGGTGGTACGCGACAACTTTCGCGTAACCAAACCGCTCCACCATCTTCCCGACACACATCAGTGCCGGGCTTTTTTTCTCATTTTCCAAATAACTCATGTTCTTCAATTCCTTGAAAAACAAATCGTCATTTCGAAACATTTTTCATCATTTCGAGACCGCCGCCATACCCGCTGAGAGTTCGGCGATTTCTTGGGTGATCTTCTGTTGACGAATCTGATTGTACATGAGAGTAAGGCTCGCGGCCATTTCCTTACCCGCGTCAGTCGCATTGCGCATCGCCATCATGCGCGCGGATTCTTGGGAAGCGTTGCTTTCAAGAATCGCATGGTAGAGTTCCATTTCCAGAAGACGCGGAATCATCTTCCACAACACCTTCTTCGGCGATGGCTCAATAACATACTCCGCGTTCATGACGCGCTCCTTAATCGCGCCATGCTCAATCTCATTCAACGCCTTCTGAACATCCTTTTCAACGACCGGAAGAAGCGCACGTACCTTCACCTCCTGCGCCAGCATCGACTTGAAATCGGTGTACACCATCACCACGCGGTCGACCCGTTTGGTCTCGAATGCTTCAATGAGAATCCTCGCAATGGGACGCATACCTTCAGCCGAAGGCGTCCCAAGTACATCCGGAAACGAGGCGATGATCCGGCTCCCTGCCTCCGAGTTGGCCGGAGTGGACAGCAGACGTCGGACAGCCGCATCCCCTTTCTTTCCGATCGTAATGAATTCCGCTTGCCGTCCCGCGTCTTCCTGAAGAATGTGCCGTACCCGCTTCACGATCTGCGAGTTGAAAGCGCCACACAACCCACGATTAGAAGCAATGACAACATACAACTGCTTCCCGACAGGACGCGTTTCCAGAAGAGGATGATCTTCCCCAACCGCGGCAAGCTGATGCAGCACCTGAATGACATTCTCCGCGTACGGACGAATGGCTAAAACTGAGGTCACTGCCTTGCGCATCTTGACAGCCGAAATCATCTCCATCGCACGTGTGATTTTGCCGGTGGCTTTCACTCCTTTGATACGTCTTCGAATGTCACGCGCGCTCGCCATATTGAATATTTTT
>CAYRWQ010000059.1:0-1968 GCA_964428075.1 uncultured Bdellovibrionales bacterium | reverse complement strand
AAAATAATCTACAAGCTTAGTCTGCTGTGTATTCCTTCCCTCATAAACAACAGACAAAAGAAGAGGGAAGACCAGTCTTTCGCAAAAGGGAATCGGAAGAGAAAGACGAGAAGAAATTTTCCGAGCCTTCTCGATGTATAACACCGGTTTTTCTGTATCGAGAATCCAGAGACCGATGGTCCTGCTAAGCCGGTTTCATCACGCCGAAGCGCGAAGAAGTCGGTTATTTAGGCAAGGGCGAAAGCGTAAGACGGGGTAAACGCCGAAGCGATTGCCGACTTGGCTTTTGAGATAAAGTTTGCACTTATCAGTTGATGGGAGTGTTTTCGATCGTACCATCATGATCGGCTTGCATATTTTGAAAGTACGTCCTGTCGAATCGAGACAGCCCCATACATCACTGAAATGCAGTGAAAATCCCAAATTTCAAACCCCAAATTCTTGAGAATTATCGAGTCTGAATCTTAGAATCGGTGCAATTTATGAATGATCGCGTAGCGCTTTTCTGATGCGACGGTCTGCTTCTCTTCGGCCGATATCCGCACGTTTATCAAACTCTTTTTTCCCTTTTCCAACAGCAAACTGAAGCTTCACGAGTTGCTTCCGAGTATACAATCGAATTGGGACGAGTGTCAAGCCTTGAACGCGAATTTTTCCAATCAGAGAACGGATTTCTTTCCGTCGAAGCAGGAGTTTGCGCGATCGGGTGTCTTCATGATGAGTTTCTCGGTATGCCAATGGGTAGCGAGGGATAAAGGCATTAGTGAGAAAAAGCTCCTCACCGCGTACTGTGACAAATGCGCCTTTGAGGCTCACGTGTCCGGTTTTGATACTTTTTACTTCTTCTCCGGTCAAGACTAAACCTGCCTCGTAGTGGTCCTCGAGGATGTAATCGAAATGGGCGCGTTTGTGGGTAGCAAGTGTAGTCATGCGTCTTCAGTATGCCGTATCAGGCGCTTCCTATCAAGTCAAGATATAAGAAATGAATGGAAAACAGTATGGGTCAAAATGGCAGGATTCGGGGTGAGAGTATCGGGTTAGTCGGAGTTATGTTGGTACTCCTGGCGAACGGGAGTGATCGGTGCTCAGAATGATGAAGATGGCGAGACCGCAGACCCTGCCCCGGGTCACCGGTCGCGACAAGACCGTGTGGTGATATGCCTCTGGGAGGATATGCGGTATGATGGATATGTTTAGAAATGTGAAAAGAGTTTAGTAGAGCTCATGTTTTTTTGTGTACTGTCGAATTTGTTCATCCTATTTTCATATACTTACTATGCCAGCAACTCGACCATTGTATCAGTGTGAGCCCAATGCTGTTTTTACACAGTTCGCAACGAGTCCGCATGGCTTGAAAGAAGCAGAGGCGCAGCAACGTCTTCTTCGATACGGCAAAAACACATTGGAAAAAAAACGTGATTTTTGGATACTCAAACTTTTTCTGCAGCAATGGAACGATGTATTTGTTTGGATATTGGCCGTAGCTGGTATTCTCGCGGTGGTGGTCGGGGAGTTTCGTGACGCGGTAGTAATCAGCGTGATCATTCTCGTCAATACCGCCATGGGATTCTTTCAGGAATTCAAAGCGGAACGTATCCTTGAAAAATTGGCGCGTTATATGTCGGATAACACGATTGTCATCCGTGGTGGCGAGAAGCGAGAAGTGGATTCGCGCGATTTAGTTCCGGGAGATATTGTGTTTTTGGACGGAGGAGTAAGTGTACCGGCGGATGGATATCTCTTCGAGGCTTACAATCTGAAAGTGAACAGTTTTGTATTTTCGGGAGAATCGGTACCTGAGACTCGGCGGATGGGAGCGATGAAGGTGACCGTGGCACAGAATGATATCGAGAATATGTTATTTCTCGGTGAGGCTGTTGTGGCTGGGAGTGGCCGGATGGTGGTCACGGGAACAGGGGTTGATTCGGAACTCGGCAAGATGGCAAAAATGACTGAGGCGATTCATCA
>CAYRWQ010000058.1:0-2014 GCA_964428075.1 uncultured Bdellovibrionales bacterium | reverse complement strand
CCGATGTCTCTTCAATTTCATACTATTATTAAAAGCCAAACAACGCAAAACCACAGAACCCCATACCTCGTCCAGTATACCAGAAAAAACACCCTTTTTCACGGAGGAGCTACCTTCTTTGATAAAGTACCTAAGTTTTGCTACACTTTTGAAACGAAACAGGTGTATCGGCACCAGTCACGCTATCGAAGTTCATCATATTTTATAGCTCGTCGCATTCAGTGAAATTTTCTTCTCTTTCCGGGAAACGTATGATCGAAATCCATTACCAAGAGTCAAACCAGAAAAAACCAAACCAACCGTGGCTTCCATCGGTGCATGGGGTGGTATTGAATGACAAAGGAGCCATTCTGGTTCATCGACGGGAAGATCACCCTTTCTGGGCACTGCCGGGTGGCAAAATCAATCTTGGTGAATCTATTACTGATTGTCTCAAACGGGAAATGAAAGAGGAAACGGGTTTGCTCGTATTCCCACAAAAACTGCTCGGTATTTTTAGTTCCCCAGAATATATGCTTTCTCTCAAGAAGATGGTTTTTCAACCGCTCCTCGTAGTTTTTCTCTGCCAAGTGACAGGAGAATCGAAACTGACACTCACAAAAGAGTCTGTTTCATTTGCTTGGATGAATCAAGAGAACATTGCCCAACATGAGACGTTTCCCTTAGTGAAAGAAATCGCTCAGTGGGTATGGGACGATAAAGAGCGAGCTTTTTTTGATAATACCTGCTTTACAAAATAGGGTGCCTATCCATCACAAAGATGTTTCTCAAAAAAGAACAGGGTGATTCAAATGTCTGAACCACCCCATATTTCATAATTTTCCCTCACGCTGGAGAAAGGCGCTGTCCCACTGTATGCATCCGCTCTGCAAGGTGAAGAAGTGTTGGCCATTCACTCCCACACAATGCGCAAATATCGCGAAAACTCTGTTCGGCAATTTCCTTAGGTCTAACAATGGCCTTCAATCGATCGGCAGGATCATTCAAATCATACCCCATTTCCAAGGCAATGCTGATTGGCAAAGAGAAGTAGCCATTTCGTAGATCATCACTTATCTCTCGGATATCATCGTACACCTGACACATGCGTCCATACGATTGCCCAAATTTGAGGGCAAATTCCCGAACCGATTGCAATACATCGATTTTCAAGGCTGCATATTCGACGGTGGCCAATGTTCCGATCGCTGCCCAATACCCCGTATGACTGATTGCCTTGAGATACCCTGCTTCATCGGATGGCCGCATCCAAATGGATGAGATAATGTCTGCTTGAAAACAGTGATTCAAGTTCATCAGATGAATAACCGTCTTGGCAACATTGGTATATCCGCTGGCGACAAGAAGTGAAATACCATGCAACGAGGCAATATTTCCGGAATAGAGCAGTCCTGCCACCTCGTCTCGTGCTTCGGGTCGTTCATCTACAATGTCATCATGGGTCGATATAGAATACATCGCCAAACCAAGTGATCCCAAAAGATCGCACGGTGCTTTCTGATGCATATCCGCCAGGAAAGCCTGACACAAAACCATTGGGCAGATGCAGATGATACGATTAGGTATAGCCTCGAAGTGTCTCTGAAGCGAAGTTTCACCCCCATAGTTGGTAACAAGGTATGGAACATACGACGTAAGAATTTCTCGGAACAACGTCGTATCTCCGAAGAGTGCATCCGCAATTTCTGAAGATGCAATTTTTGGGGGCGTTTTCATGAAAATACCTCTCTAGCACAAAAATGCTGAACAATAACCGATTGAAAAAGTACTCGGTAAGGCCAAGAAAAGGTGCTTTTCTGTGGCTGCGTGTTCTGTGATGCAGAACGAATCAGACTACGTCATCCGAAAAAGAAAGTCAAGATCAACCAATTTTCTTGAAATACGTCGTTTTGCCTCTATTCCGAACCAAGATTTTCTCAATATACCCCCACTTCCAACTGCACTTGTTCTTCTTCGATAAAACCCAACCGATGTCTCTTCAATTTCATACTATTCTTAAAAGCCAAACGATGCA
>CAYRWQ010000057.1:0-2055 GCA_964428075.1 uncultured Bdellovibrionales bacterium | reverse complement strand
AGCTGGAGAGAGGACTGGTGCTTGTCTCGCGGTATGGCTCCAGGCGGTACGACCAAAGCGAGACGCGCCCCTTTCTCTTTTTTCAGAAGCGTTCCTTCGACGAGAGATGTCGGGAAAGAGTATTTGAGGCTGTGGATAGGAGTGCCGTCGGGGGCACGAAGTTCGATTTTGCCTTTCTGATTCGGGAGTGTAAAAAGTGCGTCTTCGCGCGTGAGTCGCCGTACGGATTTTTTGGGTATGACAAAGTGTGTACGAATCGGGTGGTTTATGAGTTTTTTCCGACCTGTCGCAATACTATAGCCAAAAAGATTCACTTCTTTTTTTGAAAAATTTTTGATTTCGATCCACTCAGCGTGCGGAGTGGTATCTACGCCAGCGGGATTGGGTGAGAAGGTGGTGATACGAAGTTTTGGAGGAGAAAAGTCATGAATTGTGATAGGGAAAGATTGGTTTGTTTCTTCACTCCCGTCTTTGGTAGTGAGAGTAATGGTGAATTCCCCGGTTTCTTGGTAACGATGGCGGGTATTTTTTTGATAACTTTTGTGATGATCACCGAAGTCCCAGACATATTTTAATGCATCCCCGTCAGTGTCTTTCCCATCCGCTTGAAAATGAAGATAGGTATTTCGATAACCGATATTCGGGACATGCATCTGGGTAACGGGTAGAGTGTTGCTGAGAACATTTGGTAGTCCCGGGGTTAACGTCTTACTCATACGCCAGCCGGTATCAATCAGATTCAGTGAGGCATCAACGACGGTCTTGGTATAAGTAAAGGTATCAATAAGTGCTTCGTTGGTATCGAATAAAGAGAGGGTCTCTTGGTCATTATTGAGGGAAAATGAGAAATCATGATCGGTGATGACGAGAAAATGTTGTGCTTGAAGCGTCATATCCGCAGGAAAAATGTAGCGACCAGACTGGGACGCATCGGTGATTTTCCAACGTGAGAGATCGACTGGATTTGTGCCCGCATTCCAGAGTTCAATATATTCGCCACTGTCTTGTGAAGTGGCAGGGTTTGGAAAGATTTCATTGAAGCGGACTAGCATGGATTCGGGTGATGGGCTTTTGGGTGGCAACGGAGATTCGGGTGTGATATCACAGGCATCCATGGAAGCGGGGGTTGGGGTAGGTGTCTGATTTTCTGTCCAAAGGAGTGAAGATAGGTTGCGAACATGCGCGAGATCGTGTTCCGGGTTGGATAATATTGATGAGATACCAAAGAACGGATTTGTGTGGTTACTACCGAAAGTGATTGTGTCTTGTAGAGTGCCGGAATCATCCACTAACGCGATAGAGTTGTCCGGAGTGAGCGTTGTGCTTGTGGTGGTATTGGCCAATTTTTTATATTCCGATTTTGCTTTGCTGTTTACCCAGAGAAAAGATCCGAGTGGTGCGATACAGTCGGTTTTTCCCAATTCACGGATGGAAGATTCTGTGCCATTTTTGATTCGCTTCCGTAATTTCCAGTGTTCGAGTGAGACGGGTTTCATATCCGTATTCAAGAGTTCGATGAAATCATCGTCGGTGTGACCAGAGCCGCCACCGATGGAAAATTCGGAGATGAGTATTTTTGCTTCCACGAGGGTCGGGGTACCGACGAAACACCCAATGAGCATGATGCGAACCAGAAGAGAATGCATACGTGTAAAAAGTAGTCTGATATGATATAAATAACACTGAAGGACAAAAAATAGAAAATGTAAAGAACATATATTATATGACAGAAGGAATACGTTCATCAAAGAAGGAGCAGAAAACATCAGAGGGGGCTGGAGTGATGGGGGTCGTGGCGGAGGCGGCACTTGGAGCGGTACGAGGATGGTTCGATGCGGCTCGATTCAGTGTCGAACGCGCGATTGCAGATGCGGTGTCGCGTATCGTTCGGCAGGTATTTGTGATTTTTTTAGCTTTGTTGGGAGTTGCGTTTTTGCTTTTTGGTCTAGCCAAAACGCTCAGCTACCTGTTTCAAACACCTGGCACAGGTGAAGTGGTGGTCGGCTTTATCGTCCTCATACTTGCCTTCATCCTCTCCCTCTTTACGACGGAAAA
>CAYRWQ010000056.1:0-2226 GCA_964428075.1 uncultured Bdellovibrionales bacterium | reverse complement strand
AAGCATGATACGCCCGGTGAATGAGCGCGTTTCCATCAAGTAAGACCAGGGTTTTTCTCCGAGAGTTCTGAGACATATCACGTGACCATCACAAAAGAAAACAAACTACGTAAACAATGAGGCCTGCTCACCCTGAAGATCCAAGACACGTTCCTGAGCGTATCGCCTCATCTCAAAAATCCACCTGAGAGGTTGGTAATCCACTGCAAGTTCAAAGTAAACAGATTGCCCACGTCTTTCTTTCTCCACAATAATACCGTGTTTCGCGAGTGGCGGGAAATAATACTGTGTCATGCTTGATGTCTGTTTCGCAAGCTGTCTCGCAATATCCGTCTTACTAAACAAACCTGGTTGCTGCACAATAGCGGTCAACACCATTCGTTGCTCCCCCTTGATTCCAAACTGCGCAACCCGCTTCCACCGTTCCTCACTCAACAGAAGAGCAGCATCATTTACCGAAAGCGTCTTGCCTACTCGATCCGCACACTGCCCAAGCAAATCCGATATCGCCGTCATAATGGAACGGATATCCCCCGCGTACAAATCATACATCTTGGAAACCGTCTCCTCGTCTACCGGATGAATGAAATGTTGCACCCCATCCGATTGCAAAAGTCGCATCCTTTCTTCAAAAGCTTTCCATACTTCCTTTTTTCCGAGCGGGTAGATGAAAAAAGGCGCGGGTGAAAACACGCTCTTCACTCGGCGGTTCATATCGATCGCATCGCTATACAGGTGTTCCGGCCCAAGAAAGAGAAAATAAACGTTTTTGGTTTGTAGAATATCCCGAATATCATCAAAGAATCTTCCCACGCACTCTGGACAGTATTTCATCAGCACGTCGAAATTATTGATATGGACAATCAGTCCTTGGTACTGCCGCCCGCCAATCTTTTGCGTACAGATACAATCCAACATATCCATAAAATACCGTTCAAGCGTGGCCACAGGTAAGTGCAATGGGCGTGAGACACTCGTATCTTTTCCGCCACCAATGCCAACACCATACCCCATCACATCCACCGAAAAATTGGCTGAGATTGACAAGGCTTCCGTCATATCGACCACTCGATCAAGTTTGGAAAATATGGGTTCTTGCAACAGTCCCGCATCAATCAGTTTGATTTCCCGAATCACCGACGCGATAATCTCCAACAGAAACTTTGATTTCTGTAACAGATCTTCGCTAGCCTCAATTTCTCGTCGGAAAGAAAACAATGGCTTTGATGCATCTTGCTTCCAAAGATACTTCTCATAATTTACTAGACTTGTTTTTCCAACTCCCGTCTCTCCACATACTGCCAAAGCCAACCGATTCTCTTCACGTAGCAATCCATCAAGTAACTCTCGTTCTTGTACCCGCCCAATAAATGCATGACGAAGATCGAGTACCCCACCTTCCGTGAGCGCAGTCGTATCGTATGGATTCCCACGAAGACCGAATTGTTGCCAATTTACCGAAGACATAATTCTGTATATATAGGGTTCTAAAAATCCATTATAACTATTAATTAAGCTTTATTTTAAATAATAAAAGAAAAAATCACAAGTGACATCCCCACAAAAAAATTTATAATATACGAAAAATTACCTCGAGTGTGCAGATCGGCTCTCTGGAAAATCACCAGAAAAAGTGAATGAAAATATCGCATCTCTTCTGCTGAAAGACAGCGCGAGCAGTGAAACCTATGTACTCATTCAGCAAGACTGTTTCGAGATGTGTACCTCGCGGGAGGTTTCTTCGTTTGATTGCGCAAAGAGGGTGATTTCTATACGTATTGCTGGCAAGAGAGCTTCGATCCGCTCCGGCCATTCAAGAAGGACGATGCCCTCGGGATCGGCACACCACTCAGTAAAGCCGATATTTTCAAAATGCTCAACTCGTTCTATCCGATAGGCATCAGCATGATACATACGCCGAATGCCACTTGATGTTGGTATGACCAAGTCATATTCTTTCATCAGGACGAAAGTTGGACTCACAAAAGGAGGATGAGCTCCACAGGCCGCAAGTATGCCCTGGATAAAGGTAGTCTTACCGGCACCGAGGTCACCCCGAAAACAGACGAGGGTACGCGGAACAAGAGATTGTCCAAACTCAACCCCAAGAGCACGGGTCTCTTCAGCGCTCCGAGAATGATGTCGTTCATCCATAATGCTTCGTCTCTCAGAATTTCTGCTTACTCTCTTTAGCTATACCAGAAAAACATCACTGTGTCTATGAAT
>CAYRWQ010000055.1:0-2288 GCA_964428075.1 uncultured Bdellovibrionales bacterium | reverse complement strand
TCCAAAAAGCTCATCCCAATGGAGTGAAAATATCAAAGAACCAACTGAAAATACTAGCATACTTCTAGCAGTTTATCAACGTCGGTTTTTCGGTATTTTCTCTATCCGGACTTGCACACCCTTCAGGATGAACAGAAAGAACAGAATGGTATTCGGAAGATGCTCCCCTGCTACGCGGTGTTATGCTGACATCACAACATCGAAGAAAAATGGTTGATATCCATACTTGAACTCTCAGCAAAGTCGGTGTCCAGATGTGTAGAGATCACCTCTCTTCGAGACAAACGGGCTTCTTGATTTCTCTCTTATCTACCCAGCTATCCCAGAAATCAATAATGCGCTATAATTCACGTACAGTAAACTGTAATATTTTTATATATGATGTGCAAAGGAAAAGGCTGTGTCGCAAAGCAGCATGGGCCAAGGGTGCTTCTTTCGCTTTTGTTTGTGGTCGGCGGTTTCGGATTTCTCCTCAATTTCAAGAATATGATCGGTTTTGTCGAAACCGGTCTTGGTAATATCGGCCTCCCGATATCAATCGCCACAGTCGCTCTCATTATCGCCATCATCCTCAAGCTCGGTGGTGGTCTCATGCTCATGTTCGACTACCGGAGAAGCCAGGCGGCTTGGATGCTTATCGCCTTCACTGCTCTTGCCACCGTCATGTACCACACGGGCTGGAGTGGGGATAATGGTCAGATGCAAATGACCTCTTTCTTGAAAAATCTTGCTATCATCGGTGGCTTGATGTTTTTTGCCAAGTGTCCCTGTAAATCATGTCAGGAAAAATCCCAGCAATGCTGTGAGAAAAACGCTGATGCAAACCAAGGTGCCTGTTGCCAAACCGAAAAACCGCAAGAGAAAACAGAAGTGAGCGTGTAATCAGGGTTATTTTTTGCCTGAGAAAAAAGTCTGTCTGGAGAATACTGCCCTGAGAACATCGGGGCAGTATTTGATACAAACAAAATAATAAAAAACCAATATCCCTTCATTCAAAACATATGTCTCCATCTCACGTCTCAAGAAACATATCCACTCACGGATTCGGACTTATCGGTCTCGTGATAATCGTGGCTCTCATGCTTGTTTTTGCCTTCGGTGTTCAGAAATTCAACTCTTCTCCAGAACCGGAAAATGATACCAGTCTCGGTACCTATCGGCCCATCGGAGAAACAAACATGAAGGGCCAACTCGAAACGAGCTTCCAACTCAAAGAAAAAGCTCAAGATACCGTAACCGATATCCAAAACCGAGCCGCTCGCGATATCGCAGAAAATGAATAGAAAACTTCCTCTTGTGATCGAGAGGAAGTCCCTATATCGTTCCCTCAAGACAGAAATCAGTTCACAATCTCAAAAATCAATGTCACGTGTACAGTGGATTCCTGGGTACCCGGTTCAATAGAAGGGGCGGCTTCCATAGAGACTTTTGAAGCATCCATCATCATGCCACCGCGACCACCATACGCCATCGGTTCCACATTTCCCTGATCCTCATAGACTGAGATAAGGTCTCCCACAGTGAAACCACTCGCCTTTGCCAATTCTCTCGCCTTCTTTTTTGCTTCAGCGATCGCTTCGTCTCTCGCTGCACTCCGTGCTTCCTTATCATCGTCTACGCGAAATGCTACACCAGACACCGTATTTGCCCCCCTCTCTGTCACCCCCGAAAGCATATCACCCAATTTTTCGGTATCGCGCACCTTCACTCTCAATTCCTGTGTCAAAGTATAGCCAGCAATCCTCGGCGCTGGACACTTTCCCATCCCATCGCAAGGAGTATACTCATAACGTGGATTTAAACTATACTGCGTGGTCTGCAAATCCTTCGCATCTATTCCATTCCCTTTAAGAAAGTTCTGCACCGCATTCATTTTCTCCGCATTCATTTTCTGTATCTCGGGTATTCTGATACCCTCCGAAACCACACTCACCGAAAAAGTGGCGATATCTGGTACAAGATTCATTTTTGCATCCCCATCCACGGTAAACGTTCGAGTTGGATACGTCTGTTTAATTGACCGTCCATACTGATACACATACCCGAGTGCCGCAATTGCCAGCAGGAGCCATACGAACACCGTGATTTTTTTGGTCATACTTTCTTCCATACACACAAAAACAATAAATTATAATTTTAGTATACACCAACCCGCTTCCATTGACGAAAAGAGACCCGCGAGGTAGCCTACAGAAGCTCAATCGAGCACCTGCTCCTGTGGTGAAACGGATATCACGACGGTCTTCGGAACCGTCATTCCAGGTTCGAGTCCTGGCGGGAGCACTAAT
>CAYRWQ010000054.1:0-2653 GCA_964428075.1 uncultured Bdellovibrionales bacterium | reverse complement strand
GTGCAACAGCCCACTTTGTCTTCAAAACGAGTGATGGTGAGAACAGGTGCTGGTCTCGGGTACACCGTGAAACTGTTTATCAAACAATTGTTATCTTCGTCTGTTTCCATCACTCCATTGAGGTAATCCACACACCCACGAAGATCATACGTCCCGGGAACGGTCGGTGCTGCCACCAACGTGAAAATTTCTTCCCAGTGGTATCGGCCAGGAATGAGATCTCCTGGATCCGAACCATCATCCGCGATCTGCACCCATAGAGTATTGGTGCCCGGTCCGCGAATCGCGTAACTACTTCGGATACCAACCAGAGGAGCAGAATTCCCGATGTTGTGAATCGCCATCTTGGCACCCATGGGACTGCCGGCCAGTATCGGCTGGGTGGTATTGATTCCGATGGCCGGTACCGTGAAGTCGTAGGTGGGCGTATTGTTGACAGGAAAGGTCAAAACTGCTGACCAATTATCGCCTTCGTGGGCTTCAGAAGCTTCGTCTTCGGCATCAATTTTTGCCTTGAAACTGACCTCATTCACCCCAGGCGGAACGGTGTAGACAACGTGTTCCGTATGCGTTGCGCCATTGGGCAGGTTTGAAGCTTGAATATATTCCCGCTGCAAAAATCGCCAATCGCCGATATCTTCACGAACATAGACATCGATTTCGATACGATCCTTGCTATCTCGCATGTGATGAGAAGTATCCCCGTTCCATGCTTTGATCTGAGTACGCACTTCGAGAGCCTGGCCTGTCATCACCGTGTGTCCTTCGGGCACGAGTGTGTAACCGAGAGCCAGATCCTTGACCCAGAATTTGTTGATCTTGAGGTTGAAGGTATCCGAGCCACCGCCGAAACCACTGATTTTTTCGCCGGATCCGATCGCCACTCGTTTCCCGGCAAGGAGATTCGGGCAACTGTCGATAGTCGGGTGGGCCAGACAGTAGATGCGATCTTGGTCGATGTGGAGGAAGTAGTCGGGGAAACGAGGGTTGGGGTGGTTACTCTTGTAGAGGGTACGTCGGCTGTATTCGAACGACGTGATGTTGTATTCAGAGACCGTCACCCACGCTACACCTTTGCCGTAAGCATCTTGCCCAGCGGCTTCAACATAGGCAACATGGCCGACATCGTTATTTTTTCTCTCCCACAAAGCAGCATCCCCCGGGAAGATAGCATTGTAACTCGGCACATCCCAAGTAAAATTGTCTCTGGCCCCCGTGATACCGATCTCTGATTCCTGTGCTGCCAGATACCACTCATAGGCATTTCCCCATCTTGCACGACCATAGTACTGGTTGGTAAACCTTGGATTTGTGTTACCCCAGAGCTGATTCAACTTGAAGGAAACATACGAGGTACACTGACATATCGGGAATGTTCTGCCGTCCTGATAGTAGGGATTTGTGGCAAAGTTTGCCTCTGCCATAGCCCCTTCCTTAGGACAACGCACTTGGAAGTCATACGAATCATTCGGATCTTCGGCCGCCCGAGCGAGTAAGGCAAAGCAGAATATGAAGATGTAGATAAGTCGCGACACGATGCACTCCTTCTTGAGAGTTGGTAGATTTTCAATGAACTCAAATTAAAAAAACAGACGGTCGGAAAGCGCTTAGCTCAGGACGATTCCTAATAGAAATGCTCTCCTTTCCGTTTGTTTTTATTTTCTAACTACAGAACTTTTACTTTGATGGAATCAACTGGAGCGTTTCCATGCCCTCAGCTATACTTTTTGCTCCTGCACCACCAATCTCTTTATAGTGTGCTGGATTAGAACACTGATTCTTATAATCCTGAGGTACGTCAGAAAAAACTACATCAAGATTGGGGAGTGAGACAATCTTGGTAGCTCCAGGTACATCCTCTTTTTTCAATCCCCCTTCAAACATACTTATCACTCCAAGGCTCCCTAAGGCACAAGATGGGTCTACGGCGTAAAGTTTTTCACTAGCGAAATATACAGTATCCCACTTGCTGTCTTTTGGATTTCTTTCATGTGAGAATCCGAACTTTAGATCATTAGCGAAATCCTTATTCAATCGCATCCGTACACCATACTCCGGTGTGTTGTACCACACCTCATCACTTCCTGGGATAGCTTCGATATGCTGTGGGTATGCTTCTGTGTTATTGACCTCAGGCACAATGACGCTTGGAGGAACAACGACTTGGTTCTGCTCTTTCGTATACCATACAAAAACTCCTCCTCCGACGAGAATGATCCCAAGAACTACCAAGACAAGAAGTTTGTTGTGCATAGTATATACAAAATCAATTGTCGTTACGATAATACAGAACCGATCTGTAGTCAAGAGCACTGTATCCGTCCACCACATTCTGGACTCTCGCGGTGTCAATAAACCACACTTACTTCATTCGCCTGAAGAATTCCTCATCCGCGGTCGAGACCGCTTCCTGCGTCCTCGTCTGAAGATTCTTTACTGCCACCGTTCCACTTGCTATCTCTGTCTCGCCGATAAAGCCAATAAAAGGAATTCCCTTTTTCGTCGCGTATTCGATATGTTTGACGACCTTGCCACCACCAACCAGACTGATCTCACATGGCACTCCCCATCCACGCAATTGCGACGCGAAACCCTCTACATACGCATCGATGGCCGCATCCGAAGCGAGCGGAACGATCAGGATTTTCGTGTA
>CAYRWQ010000053.1:0-2700 GCA_964428075.1 uncultured Bdellovibrionales bacterium | reverse complement strand
AAGAAGTTATTTCAGAAATTCGTTCGTATCCAGAACAAAAACACTCGGGAGATTACCGGAACAGGTCTTGGGTTATGGATCACATTTGCATTGGCGGAAAGAATGGGTGGGACGATTACGGTTGAGAGTATTGAAGGGGTGGGTTCTCATTTCACGCTTCATCTTCCACTGGTTCATTAGATGTTTCATCAAGAGAGAGGACGATGTCAGATTTTTTTTGAAAGTTTGGTTGGGTGAGTGTCGATATGTGGTATAGTGACGATACATACAGTTGATGAAATATTAGGTGAGTCCTACCCGTGTGAATCATTTTTTCGTGGCGGAGAAAAAAATTCGTCAAGAGCTGAGAAAGACAGAACAGCGTGCGTATCATTTCGGGAAAAGCATGCTGAACCACAAACGATATAATCGTTTTTTGCGTGTTTTGGGACCTGGTTTGGTGACGGGAGCGGCAGATGATGACCCATCAGGTATCGCAACGTATTCGCAAGCTGGAGCAGCGCAGGGATTCGCATTGCTGTGGGTATTTCCTTTTATATATCCGGTTTTACTCGCAGTCCAAGAAAGTTGTTCTCGTATCGGCGCTATTACTGGCAAAGGTCTGGCGACGGTGATTAAGGAGAATTATAGTCAAAGAATCCTCTTCTTATCGGTGGGGCTGGTGGTGGTTGCGAATACGTTGAATATAGGTGCAGATCTCGGCGCGATGGCGGCGACAGCGCAATTGTTTGTCGATATCCCATTTGCCATTCTGGCAGTTTTTTTTGCGTGCCTGATTGTCTTTCTGGTGATTTTTGTGAGTTATAAGACTTACGCAAAAATATTGAAATGGTTGGCGCTGACATTGTTCGTATATCCGATCACGGTGTTCATGGTCGATCAGGACTGGTTGGCAATATTTCGCTCGACGTTTACCCTGACGCCACAGATCACTTCTGAAACGATGTACATTCTGGTTGGCATACTCGGAACCACGATTTCTCCTTATCTGTTTTTTTGGGATACTTCGGAGGTGGTAGAGGAAGAAATCGCGCAATGCAATAAGTCTCAAATCGGTGAAGAACCGAAGGCAACGAAACAATTCTTGCGGACTTTGCGTATCGATAATTTTATCGGCATGACATTTGCAAGTGTGACGGCTTGGTTTATCGTTATTGCATGTGCATCGACTTTGTTTCGGAGCGGCTCGATAGAGATCAATACAGCGGCCGATGCCGCGCGAGCACTGGAACCCTTGGTTCAGGGATTTCCGAACGCCGGCTTTATTGCGAAGCTCATTTTTTCGGTTGGCGTAATTGGACTCGGTCTTTTGGCGGTGCCGGTGTTGGCCGGATCTTCCTCGTACGCGATCAGTGAAGTTCTTGGGTGGAGAGAAGGATTGTACCGGAAATTCCACCGGGCGCGCGGTTTCTACATTATTATTATTCTCGCGACTTTGGTTGGCTTGGGAATGAACTTCGTCGGTCTGGATCCGATCAAGGCACTGGTGTTTTCCGCAGTTTTCAATGGTATCGCCGCGGTTCCACTCCTCTTTGTTATTGCTCGGGTAGGCAATAGTAAACACATCATGGGGGAATATACGAATGGCTCTCTTTCGAATCTGTTTATTTGGTTAGCCTGTGGTGTTATGACGCTGTCCGCGGTCTCGTTCTTGCTGGTACTTATTTTAGGCCAGTGACATCTCTTCGTTGGGTGGGTGAGTATGTCCCCTCACTTCTCGAATTTGACATTCTTATGCGAGTGTGTAAGAATTTCAAACTGAGTTCTTTATAAAAGGAGAAGGACATGGAGCGAGTGGCATCTGTACACATAACAACGGGTGCCGCTTTCGTGGCCTTTCTTGCGAATATTAACCATTTACTTCCTGGTTTCTTATATGACCGGGTTGAGGATTCACAGGCGCAGGAGTGGTTCGAGATGTATGTCGCGTGCCTCAATCTGTTTGTGAGCACTCTCCAATATTCAGACATTCAGCTTCCAGAAGAGACCACACGAGAGTGGCGTTTACAACTGGCTGAGTGCTTGGATAGCTTGGATATAGAGTGTGTTCGAGAGCAGGCACTGACAGAATTTTCGGACGTGAGCATCGTTTTTTTTAGACATGCTCAAAGGTATTTTCCGATTTTCTGGCGTTCTTGTCAGGAGCTCTCTCCAGAGAGCTATCCTGATGAGTCGATTGAGGCGCTTACTAAATTGGCCATTGGCACCGTCAATGCTGTGCTGTTTCGACGAGCTGGTACGTTCATGCCATTATATCGGGAAGATACACCACGAATGAGGCCAGCGAAATCGACAGGATCGGCATGCTCGTCACAGCACTCGAAACAAGTGCACTGAGTAGATCTGTACGAGTCGATTGTGTTTTTATTACGGAGCGTTGTCTGATTCTAGACAACGCTTTTTTTGTGCCATGGGTGGTGACGCTGTGATATCCGAGGGGTATTCTTCGGGTGCATGTACAGTTAACAGTCAAGGGTAACACTTTCTAGGTATTTCTCATGAGGTGTTTTGCTATTTAGTGATAAGTGTATCCGCTCGAAGTTGTAGAAGCGGAGCCACTGGTAGGGGTATCAAAGACGCGATGAGGATTCTGGTAGAATTCCTTGTCCATCGTCCGATGCACCCGTTCCACCATGGAGACTTCTTAGGGCTCCGCTTTTCGAAATGCCGTGATCGCATGCTGACTCTCTTTCGTTGGGA
>CAYRWQ010000052.1:0-2935 GCA_964428075.1 uncultured Bdellovibrionales bacterium | reverse complement strand
GGAGGAGACACTTGAAAAAGACACATAAATTGTCAAGGCGCTTCTGCGGAAATGGAAGTGTATCCTCACTCTACATTTCGGCACAAGTCCACTCACTTGTCATTTCGATACTTCCTGTCCCTCAAACACCCAGCGAATATCTAAGAAACAAAAAAGCCCTTTTACTGACAGCAAGATTCATCATAAACAATGGAATAGTTCCTGTCAAGAACTACTCAGGCTGCCAGAAAAACACGTACTGACAAAATCACGCATCTCCCACTTTTCCCGCAGAAGATGCGTGATTTCCGCTCTGCTACAAGGTCGGTTCGAGAAGTGGCGATGCGTTCGGTTCACTCGGAACCTGCGGTGTCACAGGAGGCGAAACAGGCGCACTTGGCTGCACAATATCAGCTACACTGGCATTGGCGATATTACTCTTACCACTCTGAAGAGTAGCAATGAATTTTCCAATTTGCTGGCGTGTTGACTGTATTGTTGCATTTCCATCAGCCGGAAGGAAATCAAGAATCTTGCGATACTGTTCCAATGCCTTATCGGGCTTATCCCATGCTTCATACAGTAATCCAAGCGAAAGTCGTACATCCACCAATTTCTCGTTCTCCCCTAAAACCTCCTGAAAGTACTTCTCCGCAAGCTCATGGTCTCCAGCTTTGTCGCGAACTTGGTGAAAAATACCAAGATTATACTTGAAATTCGCATTTTTACTATCATATTTGAGAGCGAGTGAAATACTCCTGATGGCTCCATCAATATCTCGAAGGCGCGCCTCGGTAATCGACAAATTATAGAAAGCCGCTGATAGATTTGGCTTCTCTTCTGTCGCCCGCACAAAATAGCCCTTCGCTTCTTCATAGAGAGCCTGCTGCGCCGCCGAGGCCGATTTTGAATTCATCGCATCCGCCATAAGACGCTTCATTTGACCCTGCTTAATCAGCAGAAGCGGACTGGTCGGTTCTAGCTCTGCCGCTCGCTTGTATGCGTCAAAAGCACCCGCCAAAAGTTGCTCAGCGTCAGCGCTGGTGACATACGACACTCCATTTTCATTGGCTAGCCCGAGCGTCTCAATAGACAAGACATCGTTCGGCATCCGGCGTGTTGCTGCGCTCACATTTGCGATAGCCTGCCGATATAAATCTGAGTTCTGATCTTTATCCTGATCACTTTCCGGTTTTCTTACCTCGACACCCAGTAGAAGACCAAGCTGTTCTTGTCCGAGACGAGTATAATACCTTCCCTCCTGTGGATACTTTGAAATCGCCCCTTTAATCAAATCGATTGACTCTCGCTTGGGTCCATCCGCCGATAACCGCGCCGCCTTCCCGACAGCCATATCAGCCAAATACACTTTCCCAATAAACACGAAGAGAAACGCGACTCCCGCACTCACAACCATAAATGCGAAGGCGAGCGCCAAAGCATACTTCGGTGATGCTTTGAGAGACAAACTGTAAAAATGACGTTCCGAACCGCTCTCCTCAAGCAAAAGGGCCAGTGCGAGAATAGAATACAGCGTTCCAACGAGCAACAATGCACCGTTAATTGGTACAGTAAAGGCAGCAATAAAAAACATAATGCTCGCCGTCCACATGCCTAAAGACAGATACTTATTCTTTTCTTTCTCGTTAGAAAGCAAATACAGACCCATACTGAGGTGCGAAAACCAAGAAATCAAAAGTAGTATGGTTCCAACAAAACCAATCGTAGTCAGCGCCTCAAAAAACACACCGGTTCCTTGAAAGAAACGTACTGAATAAAAAACTGGATCATCATTGAGTTCACGCGGACGATACTGAGAAAAAGCATACCCGTAGTTGGATGGACCAACCCCAAAGAAAAAAGACTCTTGCAGACTCTCTTTAGCTATCTGAAACGATAAACGTTGACTAGGCGCTACCTCAACCGGCAGTGTTGCGCGAAGCAACGGATTGCTACCAATCATCAAGAAAGAAAGTATGGCAACAAAGACCAGCATCGGCACCCAGGTCAACTGCGCCGGTGGGCGAACCACTTGCGCCAAGATATACACCAAGAAAAAAGCGATTCCGCCGAGCGGTACCATCCACGAAAGAGATTCTTGCGGATTAAAGAGGAAGGGATACAGCGCTAATATGAGATACAACGCCCCTGTCAACCCGAGACCAATAAAGACGAGAAATAGAGAACGAAACGCTGACGGCATGGTCGTCCTACTCCAAACCCAGTAGAGCGCCGTGATGAAAAATGGCACCAATAGAGACACAAAAATACCCAATGCCCACACCGTGCCGAAGAGGGAGAGCGGTGCATACTGTTCCATCATTGTCGGAATAAACTTGATACCTGATATACCAAGCACGCTCCATACCACGACCAAAAAACCAGACGCAAGTATACCAACAAACATAAGAAAGAAACGCTGCATGGTGAAATGACTCATGATGAAGAAATACGCTAGCGCTAGCGCCAACATCGAAACAAATCCTCGAGATGGATCCCCAAAAAATCCCCAAAAACTATGCCAGCGATCCACCGATAGGAATGCAGACACACCGTATACCAACAGAAAAAGCAGGATGAAGATATCAAGTGATGTCCGACGAATATGCATTTCTCCAGTCACCACGCCCTTCGATACCCACGCAACAATACCGACCAAGAGCCACACATAAAAATACATCTGCTTCTCAAAAGAAATCCCCTGGAAGGTAAATCCGGTGAAAAAAAGAGGTAAACCAAAAAAAAGCGCAAAAAGCGCCACAGAAATCAACACATCAAAAAAACCAGAATTCTTCGCACTCTGCACAAAACCCGCAGGTTCCTTGCGCGCCGACGACGCATGCGAAAAAACGGCTGATTGAACTACAACCGGATCAGACACATGCCGCGCATCTGAAAAATTATGCGTCCCTCTTTTCAAAGATGATGGGCTTTCAAGTGACATACGCACAATATA
>CAYRWQ010000051.1:0-2958 GCA_964428075.1 uncultured Bdellovibrionales bacterium | reverse complement strand
CCACCGTAATGTGACCTTTAGCAAGCTCCCTGGTTTATTTGTTTCGAAAACAAATGTTCGTTTGGCACTGAAAAGGCACCAGAAGATCAAGTTTACGTTTTTGATCCTTCTGTTTTTTTGCGTACACGGATCGTTGGGCTCTTTACCGATCTTCCGAGATCATTGAGGATTTTTGGGATACGTAAGAAATCCTGTTTGAGCGTTTCGCGAAGACTGCTGTTGTAGAGTGCGGCGGCGGGGTGATAGAGAGGTAAGATAGTGTGTTGTCCTATATCAGGAAAGCAATTTTTGAAGATTTTCCCGTGAACTTGTGCAATTTGTTCTTCGGGCAGAAAGCTTTTCATGGCATGTCGACCAAGTGTAATGATGAGTATTGGATCTATGAGTGCAATCTCATCGACCAGCCATTCTCGACAAGCGGCTTTTTCTGCAGGTAGTGGATCGCGATTTTCTGGTGGGCGATATTTTACGATATTGGTAATATAGACATCTTTACGTTGCAGATGTATCGAAGCCAACATTTCGCTGAGAAACTTTCCGGAGGCACCAATAAAGGGAGTGCCTTGGATATCCTCATTTTTTCCGGGTGCTTCGCCGATAAACATGAGACGGGCGTACGCATCTCCCTCTCCGAATACGGCTTGTGTAGCGTTTTTTCGTAGACTGCACGAGCAATTGAGTGCGTATTGGGCGTGTATTTTTTTGAGGAGTTTGGTTTTATCCATGTATATCTTTCAATCGTTGTGTTTTAAACAATTTGCCATCCAAATGAGGTTTCAATAATTTTTCCTGGGATTTCAAATCCGCTGGCGAGTTTGTGACCTCCTCCACCGAGAGTTTTGGCGATCAGCGAAACATCAATACCGTGGTGTTCAAGTGATCTGAGACTCCCCCGCACCGTTCCATTATTTCTTTCCGAAAGAACTAATACATATTTTGCTTCAGGAACGGCACTCAGTATGGTCGTGACTTGATAAATATCATCGGTTGCTGCCTCGCACTCCTCAACATCTTGTTGGGTGATGACGGTAGCGAGTAGGCCGTTCTCTCGATTGAGTTTTGCTCGTTCAAAGGCTCTGCCCCAGAGTTTGAGAGCTGCTACTTTCTTTTTAGAGAAGATCAGTTCAGCGATGCGGGAAGCCGGAGCACCGTATCGCATGAGTTCTGACGCGATACGCATGACTTGCACGGTAACATTGGCATGTTGGAAGGCTCCAGTATCAAACATGAGTCCAAGGAGGAGCGCGGTGGCAATCGGCTTGGAAAAGACCGTTGCGTTTGATTGAAGAAAGAGGTGGATGAGTTCGGAGCTGGATGAGTACTCGGGATCAATGATGGTGATGTCCCCAGAGAGTTCAATGTCTGGGTGGTGGTCAATCAGGACTGTGACGGTATCTGGCTTGAATTTCTCGATTATCCTGTCAAAGCCTCGGTCGACGCTGTCACAGGCGATGGCGGCATCGTACACATGAAAATTCAGCGTATCAGGATGAAGGAAATCCACAACGAAAAGACTCTGCAGGTTTTCAGGGAAGGGATCGAAGCAGGCGATATCAACTGTTTTCCCTTCACTCTCAAGAAAGTATTTCAGCGCTACGTTGGCACCAACCGTATCAGGATCTGGATGAGAATGGGCAAAGAGGAGGATATGAGAGGCGTTTTGTACGACGTATTGGAGGGTTTTCCATTCTTTAGAAAAGTTTCTCATAGCGTGCGAGAGGCATTCGTTTTTTTGTTATCTTGTGCATTGAGCATCTGGGTATTTGTGATGCGACTATGAATGTGAGTCTCCGAGAGCGCTACCCGCTTCGTTTTCGATTTCTTTTAAAAGTTTTTCGACAATATCGGCTGATTGCTCCGTGTGATCTAATCCAATGATGAGGCAGGGACGGATTTTCATCGCAAGTTGTTTATGGAGTGCTCTTTGAAGTTTTGTTTTTTCATGCCGAAGAGTCATGATAGCATACGATTCTTCCTGTTCCGGAAACACTGAAACAGATACACGAGTGTACCGGAGATCTGGAGTGGTGTCAACCTTGGCGATGGTCACCAGCACCCCTTGTTTCATGGAAATCTCTTGATCCAGCAGTTTGCTGAATATCTCTCGGACCAAGCTATTCATTTTTTCAACACGATGCGACATGATTATTGGGTTGGAGATTAAAAATTGTATGTAACTGTGATATTTTCAGTACACTAAGATGTAGTTTTTTTGCCTCTGATAATACCAATATTCTCAAAATTGCACACTCATGCATGGTGCAGCGAAGTGAAGTGGGTACAAATGACTTGTTATTTTTTCTGGTGCCCCCGAGAGGAATCGAACCTCTATTTTATCCTTAGGACGGATCTGTTCTATCCATTGAACTACGGAGGCTAAGAATGGAACAATTGGTGACACACAAGCGGTGTTTTTGTATCAGCATGTATCAGAACCCTCCACTTGTATAGGGATAATCGGAGGTTGAGAGGCTTCTTTTTTTAGTACGCATCCTCACAAGGCGGCGTTGTATATCGCCGCCAACAAAACAGCTCATTTTCTTGAAATGCTTATTCTGGTGGACCATACCGGAATCGGACCGGTCACCTCTCCCATGCCATGGGAGCGCTCTACCAAATGAGCTAATGGCCCGGGTGTCACATAGTTACTAATATGGCAAATCTTCCTGAAAGAGTCAACATCCGGTTCTGGAAAAAGTTGTCTGTTTAGGGACTTCCAAGAGGATAGAGATGGAATAATGCTTTGAATAGGTACATTTCCCTTTCAAGAATAGTGAATTTCTGGATGAGACTTCGTGTCAGCAGGATTGTACGTTAGGTTTTCGTGTAACATGGTGGTTATAACCAGAAAGATAAACCGATGATATACAGAATTGAGAACACACGGTCACTAGTCGCACGCTATTTTAGTAAAATGAATATTATAACATTAATTAATAGAAAAGCAATTCTGAAGGA
>CAYRWQ010000050.1:0-3026 GCA_964428075.1 uncultured Bdellovibrionales bacterium | reverse complement strand
TTAAATTTTCAGATAGCGACGAATGGCAAAAGAGGTAGAAAGTGAGGTAAGGACAACACCCAGAACGAATAATCCGACAAAAATCAGGAGTAGGCTACTCGGAAACAAGAGTGAAACGCCTTCCCCGAGAGAGACTCCCACACCACTCGATGCAAACACATGCGAAACGAACAAAAGAAATATCGAAGCGATCACCGAAGAAACGGCACCATACAGTAAACCCTCAAATATGAACGGCATCTTCATATACAAATTCGAGGCGCCAACTAAACGCATGATTTCAAATTCTTGCTGATGAGAAAGAATGGTGATGAACATGGTATAGAAAGTGATGATGAACGCGACCAGCACAAAAATGCTCCCGAGCGTCAATCCAGCCACCGTCACGTCCCGATTGATTGACTGTAGGCGTTCAAAAATGTGCTTGACCTCGGCATAATTGATACGACTGATTTCATCCTGAAAAGAAGAGTTTTGAATATTAGTTGCGATGACCTCGTAGTATTTCAGGTCGGTGGCTTTAATAATCAATGAGGCATATAGCGGGTTCTCTCCAATTTCCTCGAGTGCTTTTCGTACCGTTTCGTTCGCGCCATCCACTGCAAGGAATTCCTCCAAGGCACGTTCACGAGACACGTATTCGACTGAGTCAATCTCTTGGGTATATTGACCGAGTGATGACCTGATTTCCAGTATCCGATCCTCGCGCACATCTCGTTTGAATGAGACAATCAGGTTCACCTTATCTTCGGCACTCTCAAGTACTACGCGAGTCGAATACAGCATGAAAGCAGAGAGTCCGATGATAAAGAGAGACAAAGCCAAGATAGATATAGTAGCAAAAGACAACCAGCCATTACGACGGACATTCACCATGCCTTCATCAAAGGTGCGCCAGAGCTTGAGTGTGTTCATAGGGTAGATGGAACAGTTAATGACTTCCAGAAGAAGCCGGCCTCGGAACACGCTGGGTGTTTGAAACGACATATTTCCCCTGAGCTTCATCGCTCAATATACCCCCCTCCCCAAGAGCGATCACCCGACGTCCAAGGTTATCAACGATACTTTTGTTGTGAGTAGCCAGAAGAACCGTAGTTCCAAATGAATTGATTTCCACCAACAAACTCACGATCTCATGGGTTGAAACTGGGTCAAGATTGCCAGTTGGTTCATCGGCCACAATCACCTTTGGTCGATGAATGAGAGCCCGAGCCAATGAAACTCGTTGCTGTTCCCCACCAGAAAGCTCGCGCGGGTACCGATGAGCCTTGTCTTTCAAACCCACGATATCCAGAATTTCAGGAACCTCTCGAGCAATGTCCTCAGAAGTACGCCCGTCAACTTCAAGCGCATAGGCCACATTCTCAAAAGTTGTGCGATGTGGAAGTAATTTGAAATCTTGAAAAACCGTACCGATATTGCGACGAAAAAAAGGAAGGTGCTTACGATTAATATCGCCAATTGGGCGACCAAGGAAGTAGACTTGACCCTCCGAAGGAACCTCTTCGGCGTAGATCAGTTTGAGAATCGTCGATTTCCCAGCCCCACTTACCCCAACCAATGACACAAACTCTCCGGGCAGCACCGAAAAAGTAACGTCATCAATCACTTGTCTCTCTTCGGAAAACCGCTTCGAAACGTGCTCGAAATGAATGATAGGAACGATAGTAGACATATTTGTTTTGCGCAGAATGCTGTACGTTTCTATTTTCTCCTACTTTCGCAAGGTACGCAAGTTAGATTCTATAAAGAGATCAATATTCCCACTCAAGACACTCTGCGTATCGCTCGTTTCGACACTGCTTCGGTGATCCTTCACGAGAGTATACGGATGTAACACATAAGAACGGATCTGACTCCCGAAACCGACTGTTCTTGTTTCCCCTTTCAGCTTCTGCCGTTCCAGTTCCTGTGATTCGATTTTTTGTTGAGCGAGTTTCCCTCGCAGCAACTTCATAGCTTCTTCACGGTTCTGCAGTTGTGAACGTTCGCTCTGACACGCTGCTACCAGTCCACTCGGTATGTGCGTAATACGTACCGCGCTCTCAGTCTTGTTGACATTTTGCCCACCCGCGCCCGAAGAACGATAAGTATCTACTCGCAGATCCTCAGATCGAATTTCCAGTGCGGCATCGTCATCGATAACCGGCATCACCTCAACCGAGGCAAAAGATGTCTGACGCAGACTATTCGCATTAAAAGGAGAAAGCCTGACAAGACGATGAATACCGGCTTCGAGTGAAAGATATCCATACGCGTATTCCCCGGTAATTTCTATCGTCGCGCTCTTGATACCGGCCTCACCTCCCCGACTCTCATCGAGTATCTTCGTTTTCCATTTCCGCCCTTCGGCGAAACGCATATACATGCGTAAAAGCATTTCCGCCCAATCCTGAGCGTCAACACCGCCCGCGCCACTCCTCACTGTCAGAAGCACATCGTGCGCGTCGTAATCACCAGAGAGCAGCGCCAAAACTTCCCATTCCGCACACGCCCTTGCAATCTCTGCTACCGAACGCTCGATTTCAGCCAATTCCTTTCCAGATAAATCCAATGAGACGAGATCGGAGATATCGTGTATTTCGTTCTCAAGGGAAGTAAATTTCTCCTCCTCTGTCTTCAAACGTTCCAGCTCCTTCATAATGCCCCCCGCCCTTTTTGGGTCATCCCAAAAACTCGGTTGCTCACTCTCAAGTGTCAGCATGGCAATTCTCTGGTTTTTCCCAGTAAAGTCAAAGATAGTCCTGCAGACGCAGGAGTTTCTGACGGAGCACACTAAGCGTTTCCAAGATATTTGACATAGCGCTTACAGTATAGCGGAATTAAGACAAGAATTCAAGTCTGATTTCCTCGCTCTTTTCCTTTCAAGTCAAGGATCCGCTTGAAAAAAAGAGTAATCTTCGGTATACTCGTTTTGTTTTGTGTAGAGTACGCAAATAGCCAAGATAGCTCAGTTGGTAGAGCAATGCACTCGTAACGCATAGGTCCCGGGTTCAAATCCCGGTCTTGGCTCCAAGAGAGAACTT
>CAYRWQ010000049.1:0-3118 GCA_964428075.1 uncultured Bdellovibrionales bacterium | reverse complement strand
TAACAGCGTCGGCGCTGGTGCGAGCATCGAAGAGCACTTTCACTTTCAGGCCTTCCAGGTCCCTGATGGACACGGGTTGTTCCCCATCCAAGATGCAGCCAGAAAGGTCGAACAGAGAGCAAGTGAGGCAATCAGTTTTCTAAGTAGTGACGAGCCGTCGGTACTCATCGTTGATTCAGAACACTACGCACTGACGGTATTCCGCATCACCGGTACCCGGGACAGTATGATCCATGCAAGCATTGGACGTCTCAGAGAATGGAGTCGCACTGTAGGCACAGCCGCTTCGGCCAATCTCATCGCCATGCATGAACACGGACGTATAGTGTTGTACCTCGTCCCACGAAATTATAATTACTCGAGGTCTATTGGTCTCGCTGGTACCGTCGGAGGGCTTGAAGCCATGGGAGAAATCCTCTTTTGTACAGAGAACGAAAACCAGGCCATCAATACCGGCATAATCAATTACGGATACATGCGGGATATTCTCAAAGGAGTCAATCCTCCTAATGTCCACCGAATGACCACAGCGCGATGATCTCCTGCTATACCTATAAGACGCAATAACCCCTGAGGTTTTTTTCTCAGGGGATTTTTTTTATACGCAAACATACTCTCTATCGCTCTGAAAAACCAGCGCACGTAATACAAGTATCATGTTCACAAGTGCAAAACAATCTGGTTTATATTCCATCTCCGATCCCGAGGCCAACAGACAGCTAAAAGAGACTTTGTCTACAATGCGATACTAGTCGTTCATGAATGCACTGTGCGTAAGAATAAAGAGAATGGCAAGCAAGCTGATAAAAACAGATGTATACACGAGAATAGACCGCTGTTTTTCTCCCACAAGAGACATAACACCAAAAATACCAGCCATAATACTAGCAAAAAAGGCTACAGGAACGGTCACATCCCACCAGTGGTCGTCATAAGACAAGACTCCAAGCACACTGACAAAAAGCACAGAAACACAGATTATCATTAGAAAAAAAACATTCAGATACATGGACCATCTCCCTAATTTTATTGGCGGTTGTGATAGCATAGCGTATTACTCACTCATTTTTTATCTTCTTACTGTATGGCACTCGCCAGCTTCCACCTCCAGTTTACAGAAACAGCAAAAACCACGCGCAGAGGACAGCATCCACGAGTCGACCTCAGTAAACGGAATAAGAACGGCTCGTGTATATCTTGAGAGGTATCAGAAGAATGAGAGTGCTAACGTGTGCGCACATCCGCGATCAGCACAACATAATTCTTCCCATATTTCTTACTACACTCCGGGCAAGTGGTGTACCACATATACACTTTTTTGATCGAGATACTCCGACTGTTCGCATAACTGTGAAAATCCTTCACCCACACTCCAGTATCTCTAAATTTTCCTTCATACACTTTGCTGAGAAATGCACCGCTCAAAGTCACATTTTCTGCACCAGCAATTTCTGTATCCACCGCCACATACAGATCTATATTCCAAGGGGATGTGTGATCAGAAAGCCACATACCATCTTGTATGGTTGCGCCCGCTTTTTCCACTCGCTCATAAACCCGCTTCATGGTTCCACCAAAATTGAGCGGCATATACAACAGCGTGCAGACCCTGTCTTTTATAAATTTTTTGCTGTTCCACTCGACAGTCTTCTCGTCCCACAGAGTAGGATCAAACCGTGGGCAACACGTTTTTTCTGAGTTCATATGTAATCTTTTCTTGTTTATGGTTACTCATTCTTAAGAATACCCAAAAAACCACACCTCCTCCCTTGATCACGACTCAGTCTGGGCTTCTCAGTATTGCTTTCCTATGGTTTCAACATTGGACTCAGAAAAGTTCCAAGATAATACGGCCAAACCACAATTGCCCAAACACCCTGCCAAAAAGTCAGCTGCAAAAAACCAACTGTAAACAGCCATCCCACGCACCACACCCCGCCAGAAAAAATATGGTTCTCCACTTTAACTTTCTCCATATATCGTCTCGTTAATCTTTTATTGCTTGAGAAGTGACGCCGTCTCTCGGTTCTTCGGGTATCACAAAAATGACAATGATGTAGGCAATGATACCTGGAACAAATCCCGTAAAGACAGTGACAAAAACCCAGAGCAACCGAATAACCACAGGGTCAATTCCCAAGTATTCTCCCAGACCGCCACAGACACCGGCAAAGGCTCTATGAGTAGAGCTTCGATACAGGTGCTTCACTGATGATGTTTCCATAAATCACCTCTTTTCTAGTTGTTATCTTGTCTTTACACCACATCTTTGTGTGAGTCAAGATGAACTGCCTGCCCCCCACCTCCTCACCATTCAAGCAACCAGCGCCCAGATCTACTCCCAAATCGAAAGCCATACGCCAAAATAATGTACGACGACGTACAAAAAGAAGAGGTACCCGCACACTCCCGTGATAATGGCCAGGGCAAGATAATTCATAATTTCATTACGTCGTCGCTTCGCCTGATCAAGGGTGCATATGCCTTTCTGTCTGTACAAATAGTAGGCCAGTGATCCCAAGAGAGCCACTACTCCTATGCCACGAAACACCCACTTATAATCACCGTACAAAGTATCCGCCAGCGATGAAGCGAAGCTCACCGTCGAAATCCCCAACAAAACGAGGATAACTGGCGAGAGACAACACAACGACGCCAACACGATTGGCACACCGCTCACTTTGAGAATTTCTCGAAACCGGTTCATGTTCATATAGATAATAGTTACGTCACGGATTACTCACTCGTGATACATATTCACTATATCCTTCTTTTTCCATATCTTCTTGCGGGATAAAACGCAAAGCCGCCGAATTCATGCAGTAACGCAAACCACCACGCTCAGACGGACCATCAGTAAAAACATGTCCTAAGTGATTGTCTCCATATTTACTCCGCACTTCTGTTCTTGTGAAGAAAAACCCTTGATCAACCTTCTCTACTATATATTCCGAATCGATTGGTTTTACAAAACTTGGCCAACCTGTACCACTATCATATTGATCCGAGGATGAATATAATGGCTCACCACTCACGATATCCACATAGATCCCGGGGGTGTAATTATCATGATACGCATTTTGAAACGGTCGCTCTGTTCCTTCTTTCTGAGTCACTT
>CAYRWQ010000048.1:0-3247 GCA_964428075.1 uncultured Bdellovibrionales bacterium | reverse complement strand
TGTCCGGTGTTCGGGCATCCGAAATTGATCTGCAGGGCGACCGGAGCACGGAACGGAAGGTAGCTGGAGAAGAGCTGGCAGAATTCCCGGAGTTCGGCTTCTCGTCCACTTGGATCATTGGCAACGGGCATGAATGAGACGAAAAACGGTCTATCTCTCTGGTTATAGCGGCGCGTGCGAAAATAGAAATCCGCTCCGAAATTCGAGAGTCCGACTGCATTGATCATGCAGCCGCCGTTACTGGGGTCCACCCAGATCGAGCGGGGGAAAAATTCCTGCGGGGTAAGGCCATCATTTCGGAGTGGCATATTGCCTGCTTCGTTGAACTCTCTTCCGCGCCTTGGTTCGAGAGTGAGTGTTTTTCCGGCGAAGCCAGTTCCTTCCCAGGTCATGCCGGCGAAGCGCCAGTATGAATGGAATGGATAACCTTCTCCGAAAAATCCGCGCGCTCCCACGGCGCAGAATATTGGTCCGAACGCTGCCCGTTCCTTTCCAAGTTTTAACACGGGTATCTCCTTTCTTGTGATCAAGTTTTTCAGGTACAAAAAAATCGGAGTGATTCCGATTTTCGCTAATTATAGAGGAGAATACCCAGTGCGTCAATCGCCGATTATTTGTATCGGAGCGCATCCAATGTTTCAATATGTGAGGCCTTTTGAGCTGGGAATATGCCCGTTACGAAACCAACTCCCGCTCCAAACAGTATGACTGTCACGATGAACCAGAGAGGACTGAAGAAAAGATCTACTGGTTCGCCACCAAAACGCGTGGCGATGACATTGATGAGGATATTCAATACCTCGCCTTCAAAAAATCCGAGTACGACTCCTCCGAGGGCACCGAGTAAACCCATGATCGTCGACTCGGTCAGGAACATAAGAGCAATACTTTGTTTGGAGGCTCCGATTGCCTTCATGATACCGATTTCTTCTGTGCGTTCGAGAAGCGTGATAGTCATCGTGTTGAACATACCGATAGCAGAGACAATAAGAGCGATGAGGCCGAAGACCATGAGAATCACCTGGATGATACGGAACACTTTATTGGCCTGATCGATAGTTTCGGATATGGAGGATGCGGTGAGACCGAGTGTCTCGATGTGTGTCCGCACATCGTCGAGTGCGTCTGTAGAGGTACAGGTCACTTTGATTTTTGTGTAGGCAGTGAATGGAAATCCGTTGAGTGAGTTGAGAGGAAGGTATGCGATGTTTTCTTCGCCTTGCACGACGCCGACTATTTGGTAGGATTCTTTCGGGGTGAAGGTATTTCTTTTTCCTTGACGTCCATCTACGTCATCGTGAAAAAGGGTGATGGCGACGGATTTCCCGATTATCTCTTCGGGGGTTGTGTTGAGGATTTTGGTGATCGATTCGGTAATGACAATGCCAGTAATTTCATCCTGCTGAAAGAAGCGTCCGATAAGGAGTTGGAGCCCCTCATTTTCCAGAAAAGTAACCGGAACGCTCACGGTATTGATATCAAGTGTTACGGCATTCAATTTTCCTTGGCCGGATAATTCGAGAACGGGTATAGCATCAGTGACGTTTGGGAGTGTACGCAGTGTCTTGAGGGTTTCATTATTGAGAGTGATAGCATTCTCGGTGCCGTTTTCCGTGACGTCTAGAGTGACCAGCGCATCGGAAGTCGTGATTTTTTGGAGCAGGGTTTTCTGGAGTCCATAGCCGAAAGAGACCAGGAAAATAATCGCGGCGATGCCAACGCTCATACCGAGTACCGTAAGAAATGTTCTCATGGCACGAGCCTTGAACATACGGAGGGAGAGCGTGATGAGGTCGTAGAGTCGCATATGGTGGGCGGCCATTTAGCTGAACTTGAGGAGCATGATAATTTCGACTTCTCGAGATATTTTTTCAACTGTGTTGCTGTGCAGCCCGATGCCTTCTTGAGCGTATGGGGCATCGAGACGTTTACGGAGTTCGATCTGACCAATTTTACTTTCGATGCGGAGTTTCAGCGTAGCACGGAAACGTACGAGACGTTTCGCATCGAATTTGAGATCGAAGAGTGTGATGAGGTATTCACCAAGAATGATAGGACTGCGTTCTAGATCGGCTGCCATGGCCTGTGTGACTGAGCGTATCTTTTCGATACGGGCAGAAAACGATTCGGCTCGCATGCGATTCCAGCCGGCGCCTCCCTTTTCGAGATCCAGATCAAGTCGCTGGACAAAGGTTTGCGCGTCGATGTTCTCAAAGAGGAGTTCTTTGAGGAATGCTTCTGCCATGCTGATCTGGTCCTCGTTGAGTTCGGAGAGGAGGTGAGCGAGCAGTTGCTTTGCCTTGAAAGGAATCATGAGAACATCGACTTGTTGTGGTAACAGACTTTTGAAGGAGGCCATGAGCATTTTGAGTTCCGGATTGCTTTCCTCTTGTGGCTCATCTTCAGTTTTTTGGTGATGTACGATGTCACGTTTTTCTTTATGTACCTCTTCTTTGGTGATACGCCCATCTTTCATGTGGATGACACGGTCGGCATATTGGAGGTGTTCGGGATTATGCGTCACCATGATGATGGTTTTTTGATCGACCTCATTGAGTTCCTTGAGGATTTTAAGTACGTTTTCTGCGCTTTCACTATCAAGGTTACCTACTGGTTCATCGGCGAGAATAATATCGGGATTATTGACAAGTGCGCGAGCGATGGCTACGCGTTGTTTTTGCCCGCCAGAGAGTTGATTGGGGAACTTGTCTGCTTGTTCAGCGATACCAAAACGGCGCAGCAACTGATATCCAATTTCATTGCGTGCCTTGGGATGCTCCCCGAGGAAGACTTTTGGGAGCACCACATTGTCGATGACGTTGAGTGAGGGGATGAGGTAGAAGGCCTGGAAAATCATGCCGACAGTGTTTCGGTGGAGAGCAAGTTCTTCGCGCTCATTCATGTCATTGATAGTTTTTCCTTGGATAGTAACGAGACCTTGGGTTGCCGATTGGAGTCCGGATAGGGAATAGAGCAGTGTTGATTTTCCGCAGCCGGACGGACCGAAAATAATCACGTACTCGTGCGGATAGACGATCAGGCTTGTTTCTTCGAGTGCGCGAGTCTCATTCGATCTGCCCTGGTTGTAGATAACTCGCAGTTTATCTACAATAATCGCTGGCTCACCCATTTCTGTATTTTGAGGAATAGATATTATGTCTCTTTAGGATAGCATAGGTCGGGTTTGTTTCTAAAACATACGTATCAATATTCCCATTCAGAAACAGTATTGACATCTCACCAATCA
>CAYRWQ010000047.1:0-3309 GCA_964428075.1 uncultured Bdellovibrionales bacterium | reverse complement strand
GAAATTTTTTTGAGGGTTACTACGCTACGGTGTTGGTAACCCTCTTTTCTTTTTGGAAAAAATAAAACCCCCGAGGGGGGTGACTACAGGGAATTGAACCCTGATTCATGGTACCACAAACCATTGTCCTACCATTGAACGATAGTCACCCCTCTTGGGAGTTTCTTGTTTTTCGTGGGTGCCCTCGGCAGGAATCGAACCTGCATCAAGGGCTTAGAAGACCCCTGCTCTATCCATTGAGCTACGAGGACTCGCGGCTCGTTTGTTCTATATGGAGTGGGTGTAGTAGGGATCGGACCTACGACCGTTGGCTTAAGAGGCCACTGCTCTACCAACTGAGCTATACACCCGAAAATACAAACAGAAAAACGCGAAACGCGCATCTGCACTGTATCAAAAAATCTCGCAAGCGTCAATTTTACTCCAGCGATGCGAATCAAACCTGTACGCCTTAAGGATGTGACCGACGATTGTCTATGCATGTGCTCATTGAGACGATGGACAGTCTCATGAGAGAGGGGACTACTGAGCATGAGTGGCTTGGTATTCAGCCCATTGTCTTTTGGACCAGTTTTGTGGTTTTTCTCTGAAAATCTCCTCATTTGGATGCGGGAAGAGCGCGGGTGATTTATAGGCGCTGCGGAAGCTGTCACGAATGAAATTTTGTCCGTTTACATCGTTGACTTCTTGAGTGAATACGGTCCGCATACTGCCATCAGGATTGCTTTCGAGGATGTGCGGACCATCAACCCTTACTGTGCGTCCGTCGTTGGTCCCGTACATTTGAAAGGTGAGCTGTGTGCCATGAACGGATGGTTGGAGGAAAATATGTCCCGGAGTATTGTTTATGAACTTAAGATCAGGACTCGGAATGTATATAGTTGCATCCATACCATAGGGTCGGTAGTAGCTTACTGGATAAGCGTGGTTCCGGCGCTCGGTAATCTTAAGACCAGCATAAATGGCTGTGCGGAATACTGTTGTGGACACCTGACAGATACCGCCGCCGAACTCTGGTTCGGTGCGATTATGCTTGATGACAAGTTCTGGGAGGTACCCATTTTCTCCGTCAACATTTCCGAGATGGCGTACGAATGAAAACTCTTCGCCTGGGGCAATTATGACTCCCTGGAATTGCTGTAAGGCTCGGTTGATATTAAATATGCGGTTCTTCGGAGATTGAGCGAAATTAGTCGTTCCTTCGGCGATGAGATGTGTAATGCCGAGACGCTCGATGTCAGATCCTGTTATATCGGGAGTGATCAAATTTCCCGCTGCGTCAACGGTGAGTGTGTTGAAATCGGATGTCAGAAGTGTGGCACGTACTGCTTCTGTGGTTTTGGCAGTGTCCACCTGGAAACCAGCCTGTTCTGCCTGTTTGACAATGACTTTCCCATTTTGGGCTGTTAGGATGGCATTCTTTGGTTTTTCCTCCAGTTCTTTTGCGGCCCGCGTAATAGAATCATGTAGTAGGGCGTCGTTTACACTCTTGCGGAAGAGTATGGTGGTGTGTGTACGAATACTCCTCGGAATCAGGAAATCACAAGCAACCTGGTTCGGTGCAGGGCACCAATGTACATTTTCGATTTCTGAACGGATATTTTTATCATAGCGGGGTAGAGAAGACAGTACCATCCAGCTTATGATAGTATCATGCTGAAAAACAACAGATGCCGAAGGGGTTTTTAGCGTGAGTGAATCTGGGAGCGATTGAGCAAAGGCAGCCGGTACGAAGACGCAATAGAGTATTCCGGTAATGATGGATATTGAGAACCTGATATAGGTCAGATGAGATACTCGGATGGGTATTTGCATACGTGTTTTTTCAGGATACCCATAATTCATAGAAAAAAAGCCCCGATTGAGGAGACACGAAATAGACGGATACGCATCCCGTTCCATTTAGTATCAGGGGGATTGTTTTCTTATTTTTTTCTGAATGTATTTTCCCATCCACTGAATCCTGTACATAACCATGTGTGTGGGAGCTAAAATTAGAAGCCACGAACCTGGATTTTTTTGGTTTTGGTAGTATCAGCTTTAGGAAGCCGAATAGTGAGAATGCCATTTTTCAGTGAAGCATCGGCCTTTTCAGGGATAACATCGACTGGTAAGAGGACTGAGCGCGAAAAACCACCCCAATAGCATTCTTGGTAGTAGTAGTTTCCGCCCTCGACGCTTTCTTCATTGCGGCGCTCACCTTTGACAGTGACCATGTCGTTGTTGATGCTCACATCAAGATCTTCGGGTTTGACACCCGCAATGGTAGACTTGATGACTATATCGTTTTCAGTTTGATAGACATCGATAGTGAGTTGACCTTCCGATCCGTCGGCTATCTCTGGCTCAGCGACGTGCTCGATATGCTGAAACGAAGGCTGTGACCATTTCGGTGTTGTTAAAGGCTGGAAGTGCTCGTTTGTGTTTTCCATTGGGATATTCTCTTCTTCATCTTGACTAGAGATAGGGACAGAACCTTCGAAATCATCATGACTGACATGTTGCGCTCCAGTGAGTCGCTCGAAAAAAGATGGTTTTTGTTTTGTCATAAGAATGAGCAGACAATAATCACGGATAATATACGGCTCCATTATAAATCTCGTTCTCGATTACTGCAAGGAAGAAGCGATCAGGAGGTTGTAGGCCGTATGTAAGAGTGTATTTATGGTGAGTATGATCAAGAAAAGCCTCACCTGTAAGGAAGGGGGTATTCTGACGAGCATGGCTCCTCCGGCGAGCAGGGAAGTGAAGATATGGATACTCGCGAGTGAGACGGCCGTGGTTATGGGGATTGGAAACGCGAAATAGAGCTCGACTGATGCGAAACTGGCACCAAAAAGAGTGGAGCAGATGAGTGCAATCGGGAGTGTGATCGGGGCGGACACGAAACGCCGATACCATTGGAGCAAGAATATGAGTTTGGCTGATTCTTCGATGAGCGAACCGATGAGGAATGTCCAAAAGGATATGCTGTGCAGCAATACATCGGAAAGCAAGAGAATCTCCACGAGGAAAGCGGCACCAGCAGCGAGGGCGCCATAGATTACTGTCGCGGATAGGAATGTACGGCTTTTGCGTGCGTGAGCCATTTTGTTTTATTATTTTGCTCCATGTTTCCGCGTCTGTCAACACGGAGAACACCCCTCGTTCGGTAGGTGAAACACTCAATTCTCCTGTTGTGTTGTACCGAGTTGATTGAGGGCTTTTTTGAGACGATCGGCAGCATCGGTGGCTGTATCAAGGAGCTGGTTGGTTTGAACAAGGATACGCTGTGGGGCACGTGAGACGAACTGTGGATTCGCGAGACGG
>CAYRWQ010000046.1:2413-3728 GCA_964428075.1 uncultured Bdellovibrionales bacterium | reverse complement strand
ATCGTTTACTGGTTGTGGTATCTTTTGTACTTACTTTTTGGCGCAGGTGTGGTGTGGGTGGCAGTAAAAGTAAGAGGGTATGATCTGAGTTATGTTGATGCGTATCGGGCGGGTATGTATTTGCTTCCAGTACCACTCATATACGATTTTTTCGTTATGCTGTTGAGTCATTTTCCGTATGTGCGAATTCCTTTTCTCTTCTCGATTTTCCTTTTCGTTATGGCATTACGAAACTTTCCGAAGGTCTTACCGAAGGTTGATATGGCTACTCAGTCTCTGAGTGATGTGTCAGGTATATCTCAAGAAACCTCTAGGGCAAAAAAAGAAGGCGCTCCCAATGAAAATGATGAAGCAAACGGGTCTGAGAAAGAATAAGATTACCTATGCATCTTCAGGACACGCAAAAGGATTATACGAGATCATTCTATATGATCCCTGATTTTGATAACTGAAGGCGTGTCGCTTCAATTACCCAAACTTTTTTGAGTCTTTATTATGGTGTTCGCTGGTCTATTACATGTTGATTGAGTAGACACTGAACTTGGAGATGGAACATGAACATCAAAAGAAACGAGACGCGGTGAACCAAAAACAGCCAAAAGAACAGTTTGGTTTCGTTTGGTTGTGTATCCAACGAGACTTCTAGAAAGTGTCTTGGTTTTTAGTAATGGGTACGAACATACTCGGCGTACTCTTTGTCAGCGACACCGATATGATCTATCCACCAGCGTCCGAGATGTTGTTCGAGATCCACAAGGATTCTCTCCGTCGAATCGAACGCGAGTATTCGCGCTCGTATTGATGAGTATTGTTCAATGAATTGGGTATGCAACTTGCGATGTGCCTCAAGACCTGGGTACTGGTGTTCTTGCATATAGCGTTCTTCATCCGCGAAGTGTTCGTCGATGTATTGGTTGAGAAACCCAAACGTATCGCCGATAACAAGGAGGTTATCTTTCCCGGCTACGATAGCGTTCAGCAGTTTATTGATTTGTTCAAGGAGTCGCTGGTGTTGTTGGTCGAGTTTTTCATCGCCTACCGACAAAGCAGGAGTCCATGTGAATTGAATATTCATACTGATGAGGATTTTAGAGATTTAAAGATAAGTGATTTCAGTATATCTGAAATCTTTCCTTTGTACATTGTTCTGTATCAATCATGGCATTCATGTCGAAAGGAGGCAAAAAAAATCAGGACAATCGCTAAGGATAATCCTGATATGGAAATGCCTGTGACTTCAACGTTTTTTTACAACTTTCTTGTTTACTTGCCAGACACCGCAGAAACTAGTAGGCCCGTCTTGAACCTGGGCAAA
>CAYRWQ010000046.1:0-2313 GCA_964428075.1 uncultured Bdellovibrionales bacterium | reverse complement strand
GGACAATATACTATATCATTTCTTTGCTATTTTAGCAAGTCCCGTTATTTCCTCTTGCTTGAATGAAGGATTTTCTCTACCGTGGTAGAGTAGAGGGAAGCCCCTTATTCTGTATATCTGCCATTTTATGAAACCATCTGTCCGGGTCTGTGTACATACAACGTGTTGTCAGCGTGGGGGTCAGCGAGTGTACGCTGCTCTCAAAAAGACATTGGGGGATACCGAAGCGGATGTAGTGGCTTCCGAATGCTGTTTTCGTTTTTGTAATTCCGGGCCTAATGTCGCGGTCAATGGAGCACTGCTTCACCATACAAACCCTTCTGAGGTGGTCAGTCGTGTTCGTGAAACATTTGTGAAAAAAGTTGTCAAAAAGGATGCCGTTGGCACTCGGTCAATTGAGGAACTCGACAAAGCCATTGAGGAACTTTCCCATCTGTGAGAGCGTGATTGTATGCTGGGGGACAGGGTGGGAATCCTTGCAAAATGATATTTTTTTGTCTCGCGTTTCCCACTTTCGTGTTTTTCAAACATGGGTGTTTGTACGTACCCGGGTCTCAAATTCAAAGAGAGGCATTGTACTTACCTCTCTTTTTTCGTTGGCTTTTTCGAGTGATGACTCTGTGAATTCGTTGTATTTAGGACGGATTTACAACGGTGTATTCACATTTTGCAGCAGTGTCGGTTTCCGAGAAGGTATACGGAGTATCTTCGGTAAGTCCCGTCGTATCTCCTGGATACACGCTTGCGTTATCAGGAAGAGCGCCAGTGCATGAAAATACCGGAAGGATATCGCATGTTCCATCACTGTTTAAGAGTGTGTCGCCATGCTCGAGGTGCGCTGGAACAGATTGTTCGCTTACAGAGAGTATGACGATAGGGTTGTTGTCCGAGTGCGTCATATGACATACAGAAACCTTGTGATTGACTGCCGATGTACGATGTATTTCCACCGTCGTAAAAACCACCAAAGCAACCACTAGCAAGAAGGCAATGCGCATATATTTTTTTTAGATATTATATTCATTGGCTGATGCCAACCTACTGAGAGTATAACGCGTGGAAGTCATGCGGACAAGCGTGCGTGATAGCCAGCGTGTTTCTGTTCTTGTAAGGAGACTGAAATGAATATGCACAAGGGATAATCACGCGTATGAAATGGCATATTTTCTTTGTGGATTGCGTCTTTGAGTGGAATATGATAGGGTTTTACGATATTTCCTTGAGAATGACCTGAGGATGATGAGGTGTTTTCTGGGAGTATGTTTGAGTATTTTTTGTTGTATATGCACCGATCTCTGTCATCTATACCTGAGATGCTCTCTGGTTTTCTGGCGAAATACTCGGCACTTTTGGTGCAACGAGAGTATCAATTCGTGACGGTCGTGACGCTTTTCTCTGGCGCGGTTCTTGCCGGCATCGCTCTGAAGCTTGTTTTTGTGTCATGTATCACGATTGGTTTCGATGATTACCGCTTGGCTGTACCAAGATATAACGTGAGCCTGACCGAGCTTCAGGAGCGATGGCTGAGCGATGGCGGTTCCTTTGCTTATACACCTCGACAGAATTCGGGATCGGTCTGCGTGAATCGATAATTGAGAAAATTGGTATGAATAATGCTGTTTCCGATATATCCTTTAGGAATCTTTTGGCCATTTGTATCATGATTGGCGGATTGTTTGTTGGGAGTCTTTTTGTTGATATCGGGCAGCTGATGCTCGGGCGGGGATTTTCACAGCACGTGATTCGGGAACACGAGGTGTTGGAGCAGAGTGGAAAGACATGGGTGGCATATCGTGACCCCAAGGTCGAGCTTACTCTTGTAACAGATACGACCTGTGCGCTTTGCGATACTGATGAAGCTCTGATTTGGTTGCGACGCGTTATCCCGACCTTATCAGTTACTCGAGTTGAGGTGGATTCTGAAAGCGGACAAGCGCTTATCGATCAGCACGCACTCTCCGCGGTTCCTGCATTTATTTTTTCCTCCGATGTTTCAGACACCGATTTTTATGCTCAGGCTACCTCATTATTCCAGGCTTCGGGGAAAGGATGGCTTCTTGATATGAGAGAACTCGGGTTGCCGCCTGGGAGATACCTTCAGTTGCCGAATGTGACTGAAAAGAGTGTCGTTATAGGCAAACGAGATGCGCCAGCAACAGTGATTGTCTATTCTGATTTCCAGTGTCATTTCTGCGCTACTTTTTATCGGGATCAGATCAAGAGATTGCTTTCCGAATATAGCGATCGAGTTGCCTTTGTGTTTAAATCACTTCCTTTGGATACGCACCCCAAGGCACCGCTTTTGGCTCAAGC
>CAYRWQ010000045.1:0-3781 GCA_964428075.1 uncultured Bdellovibrionales bacterium | reverse complement strand
TTTTCAATATCAAGCGTATCCGTATTGGTCATGGTCTGTACACGGATGGGTTCATTTCCACCAATGCCGATATCACCGACCATGACAACACGGGTTTTACGTCGTGATTTGAGTGCGTGCGGGTTCATAAGAAATGGTCAATATCAGATTAGCAGGAAATTCCGAACGATAAGCCACAGGTATCTTTCAATATACGAAAGATGAAGCACGTTCGCTGGCGTGGTGGAAACCAAGCAATACGATGTGGATATTATTGCATCTGTCCCCCAGTATACAAGACTCCGTTTTAAGTTCAAGGGTTCATGGGTGTTTTGAGTGCTTGCGCAGCAGACTTTTGAGGGCGTTTCTATCCTGCATCCGTGATGAAACACGTGTTTTTCTGTGGGTGCGGATATTGTAATGGGTCAAGAATCATGCTAGGATGTTGCCGCATCCGGTTTGAGGTGTTTTTTGAATCACTGAGGACAGGGGCATCATTGCACATTAACATTCGGTTCAATGAGTTATAGTACCTTTTGCCAGATGGCGAGTTTCTTTTGGCAGAGAATTTTTCCCGGTCTCGGGTTTCCCGAGGATAAGCTGATTCTTTACGGATAGCATAACAGTTCATTAGTTTCTAGAGAGGGAGGAAATCTCTATGGATACCCCTTGCAAACGTTTGGCATTTTTGTTTGTCGGCCTGTGTTGTGTTATTGCCATACTGTCAGGCGTGGTTCTTGGATCAACATTTGGATTGCTTCATACGTATGTGTCTTCTATTGAATGGGCCATGCCGATCGCTCAGGCGAATGCTTTGAAAAATCACGAGAAGTCACCGTCATTAGCCCAGGATACGAAAACACTTGTGAATTCTGCCACAGCTGAAACAGTATCAGTAACTCCGGTTTATTCCACAGCAGCAACATTGACCAAAACCACGAGTGTTGGTGAGCGGCAGAAAAAATATACGTCCCACACGGTGCAGCCTCATGAGATGCTCTCCAAGCTTGATCCGATAGGTTGGCAACACACGTGTAAGGTGAATCAGCAGTTGGGTCGCATTAAGAACGACTGTAGACTGGTAGCTTATGCCACTATTTTGTTGCCGGTGGCCGTAGTTGCAAGGCTGGAATCAAACGAACGCATGGTCGCGCAACATCCGCCAGGTGGTAACGCACCTGTAGAATCCTGCGACAGATCTTGTGACTCTCCGATGCGAATAGCACGCGCGCAACAATAATTTCGTGCTAGAAAAATATGCAGCTTCATGTATGTTCATCAGAAGTGAGCGCACAGGCTAAACACCAATGACCCGCTCTGTTACTAAACACTTACCGGAGTAACGTCTGTCTGGATTGTTGAGAGGAAATAAGGGAAACTGTTACGAAGAATATATTTTGTGCTTCATATATTCAGTAATTTATGCGATGACTCACTGTTTCATTGGAGTGATGGAAAATAAAAAGTTTCTCCGTTAGTGTGATAACACACGAGAGAAAGATCAAGTGTATGAGATGATTTGTACTGAGAAGATTTTTTATGAATGACGCCGCCTTACAGGGTGTCGTTTTTTTTTTGAGTTTTTTGCTCTTTATAAGCATAAAATTGAACGTATAGATCTCGGATGCGAGCACTTGACATTTTTATTGTTTCTTGCTAATATATCCGTTTGAAAGATTACCCATGATTTCCAGCATATTTTTCTATGTTTATGCCATTTTCTGAGATATTTGCTTTTCTACGGCTTCGGATTTCCTATTTCGTTTCGATCGGTATCGTAACGGCAGTTTTGGCTGTCGGAATATTAGTCGTGATTCAACCACGCTATTCTTCGAGTATGGATTTTTTGCTCGTGCAAGAAAACACGAGTGGCCAAGATTTTTACACGGTTTTCAAATCTTCCGAGTATCTTGGGAAGGTATTGACCCGATCTATGTATAGCGAACGTTTTATCGTTGAGGTAATCGCAACTGGGAAAATGGATGATCGATTTTTGCCGAGTGACAAAAAAGACCGATTGGATGCATGGGAGGAAATATTGACCGTACGCAATAATCTTGAACTCGGCATCATTAGTGTGTCTGTGGTTGGACAGAATGACCGAGATACCGCACGAATCATGAGTGGAGTGGCTGAAGTGCTCACAGAGAAGAACGCACTTTTCCGTTCTGGTGATGAGAGGAGTGTTGAGATACGCGTTTTGTCTGGCCCGATCATTGAAGCAACTCCGACTATGGAAAAGTTACTGCTTGTAACTGGATGCGGTTTTCTTTCGGGTATTTTGCTTGCGAGTATCTTTGTTTCGATACGTTCCATGCGGCGTTTAGATTCGCATTTTATTTCAGACAATGTTCCTTTCGGTGTCCGCTCATAACACATGACGATTAGCGTACCCAAATTCTCTTCTGGGGAAATGAGATGTATCTGACATCGCCTCTCCCCAGAAGAGAATATCTTCTGAGTCCATTGAAAATTCGGTTCAACTTATGTCAGGAGGATAGCAATGAACAGGTTGGTCTTATGGTTGCTCCTGGTGTCAGCTGCCCTTCTGGGTGGCTGCGCCTCAATGCGTCAGGATGCCGGATTCGATCCGGCCCATGATGCCAGAGTGGCACTCGCGGAAGCGGATGCTCCGACTCAGATCAAGCAGGACCCGGCAGCGAGCCAGTGGCTGGTCAGCAATCCGGCCCAGGTTTCCGGGTATGATCTCGTCGAGGTCAAGCTGTCACAGGTTCCCGCCTTGTTGCAAGAGGAGATCGTGGATGCGCGGCGGGTCTATCCGCAAGCGGTTCTCAGGTCTCTCCTTAAAACGGAAGAGGGCGCGCGCATCGAGCTGGAATGTAAATTTCAGCAAGAGCGTTGTACGGATTTCCGTTCCGTGAAGACGGTGCCGGCTCGTTTGGAACGAGTGGTATTCCGGGCGGCGGTGTATGGGAGCGATGGGAAGCCTGAGCAACTGTACGATGCCGTGTGGCGCAAGACTACGGGGAAATTCCTCATTCTGTTCCCGGCCTTTTTGGCCAAAGCGCATCTCGGGAAACCGGTGTATGTGCTCGGAGCGAATGGTGGATTCGTGATCGGGCTCAACGGCGTACTCCATGAACGTCCCGAAAGGGACATCATGCGATTGCCGGCGAGTTTCTTCGCGGAATATCCGTCACGGCTTTCGGGGGAGTACATTCTTCCGATTCGGAGGTCGGATGAAGCGGGTCAGTACCTGCTTGGGATTCTCGAACGGGAATTTCCTTTGCCGGCACCGTTTCATAGTGGTGCTGCGCGAGTGGAATACTATATCGGGGTCTCCAGACTCACTCGTGAGAGTAATGGCCTCGATTGCTGGATCGGTCACGGAGGAGGAGATCTCTTTATCGGGCTCTCTCCTATTCCAGGACAGGCAATCATCAGCTTTTTGGTTTCGGTGGGTGCGAGTCTACCGAGTGTGAATCGGTGCGTCGATGGCGCATCGCGACTTGAATCCAGTACCCAAGCGGTGCCGGCATCCGGGTCGCGAACTTCGCCACCCGATCCTGGCTCTTCATGAAAGGAGCGGCAATGAAAAGGCTTTTGCGGTTCTGCTGCTTTCTTCTCATGGTCTTCGGATCGTGGGCAGAGGCGGCGCCGGCACTGCAGTGTGTCGGAGGGACCCGAATCGTTGCGAAGGGGGAAACTCCCTTGCAGGTTTTCGGGAAGAATTGGAAGTCCGAACTGTCGAAGTATGGCATTTCGGATCCGAGGAAAATGCCCGTAGGCCTTCGGGTCTGCGCGGTAGGTTCGACTACTAACGCCTCTTCCGGGATGGAAT
>CAYRWQ010000044.1:1359-3874 GCA_964428075.1 uncultured Bdellovibrionales bacterium | reverse complement strand
CATCGTGAATAATATAGGAATCAAGATCATTTTATGGAATTCATAAAGAAAAATTTCGCCATACTTTTTGCCTTTCTATTGCCAATCGTGCTTATTGTTGTTATCGCTCTGAGTACCTATTTGCCGTCAGTTTCTCTGTCAACGAGTTATAATTTTGTCTATATATCCTGTGTGGATGGTACAAATTATCATCATTCATATAATTGCGACAATTATCTTCAGAAACGCTATTCAGTGGTGGGCAATAGACTGGTTATGAATGATATAGATCCGACTTTGGATTCAGATAATGACAAAATACCGGATATGAACGAGAACTATACCCCTCGAATTTTCTTGCATGATACGGAAAAAAATGAGAGTAGGGAGATAACGTTTGAGGAAGCACAGGCACTGACAGTCAAGAATCTTATGACATCGCCTGATGATGTTACCGTTTCGAGTCACTATGATAGAAATGGTGGTGACTTCCCCTTTATTTTTGGTGGAGGTTCTTCATCTTACGGTTATTACCTTACGAAAGGGAAAAGTAGGGACAAGCTCAATCTTATAAACGATACCAACCAGTATTATTACCAAGATAATTTCCAGTTTATTGGTTGGGTATTGCCTGGAAGAAATTAATCCTCACCTACTCTTTATGAATAAAGAAGAATTACTACAAGAACTTTCTGTCAAAATAAGTACGGGTGAAATAAGCCGTGAAGAAGTATCAAGTCGTTTTGGTGCTGTGCTCACAGGACAGGGCGAAGTCAAGACGGAAAACATGGAACATTCCACGGCATTTTCCACAACGAAAATGCTGTATATACTGGGTGCCGCCATCGTGGTTGTTGGTATTGTCGCTTTTGTTTCTCAGATTTGGGACGATATAGGATCCTTTGGGCGTATTACCGTGACCTTGGGTTTTGGTTTCCTCATGGCCGCTATTGGTTCGGTACTACTGAAGAGTAAACCCGATGAATACATTGGCACTATTTTTCACGGTATTGGAGGCATATTGATTCCTGGTGGAGCAATGGTTACACTTTCAGAATTACGTGTGGACTCTGTTTCTTTGTGGCCAGTCGCGATTACTTTTGGAATTATTTTTGCATTCTATCTTGTACTTAATTCTGTACACAAAAATCCCATTTTGACCTTTTTTGCGATAGCAAATGGTACAGTATTCGCTTATCTCCTTGTTGAAGCAATCATAGACGGACCATTTTACAGACACGAGGATTTGTATGCATATCTCACTATGGTAATAGGCATAAGTTACTTATTACTCGCACACGCTTTCCGTGATGGTTGGAACGAGAAACTCATTGGAGTCCTCTATTTCTTCGGTATTACTGGTTTTCTTGGTGCTGCATTTTCACAAATTTTTGATTCAGTGTCGTGGCAAATGTTGTATTGTATTCTTGTGACAGGGTGTCTTGCTTTGTCGGTGTATATGAGAAGTCGGAGTATTCTAGTCATGAGCACTCTCTTTCTTATCGCTTATATCTCGTATATTACAGGTGAATATTTTGCAGATTCAATCGGTTGGCCGATCTCACTTGTGATGTTGGGATTTGTATTTATTGGTCTCGGATATGCTTCAGTGACCATCAATAAAAAATACATCGCAAGTTGAGTCTTTGTGAATATAAAAAAACAATCTTTGTAGTTTTATGTCGTCTCCTGAGAACGATGGGGATATATGCACAGGGTCGGCAGAGGGGGGGTAGGATAGATTGCACATGGATTCCTTTTATCGAAGAGACTTTATAAGTGGATTATGAGTCTTTGCAAATCTTCTCTGAGTTTCGCATTTCTTTCAAAGAGAATCGGTGTATAGTCGATCTCCTATATTTCAATCCTCATTTGTTTCGGCACTTGATCGTAAACATAATGAGTAAGACCCGATTGACGAACGAGGAAAAACGGGCAATCAGTCTCAATTTGGGACAGGGCTCTTACTCTCGGAGCCTGCTGCTATGGAAGTATAAGCAATGATGATGTGGTAAAAATCGTCCAACGGCTCAAGGTTGCCGAGTGCGATGACCAGTTCGTTCCCTCGCTTTCAGATGATGAAAAAAGGCGATGCTTGAGCGGCTTCTTAAGCGGTTCTAATAGCTCATTGCATTGTAAACGAAAGTAAAGTACATTCAAGCTAATAACAATCTTATGGAAAAGCACGAGTTTTTGACTGCAGAAGAAGTCGCCGAGGCGTTCAAGGTAAACATAATGACGATCTATCGCTATATCAAGGCGGGTAAGATCAAAGCATTCAAGCTAGGGAAAAACTTTCGGATTGAGAAAAAGGAGTTTGATCGTTTCCTCTCATCACTAAAAACCAAGTAACCCCTATGACGACACAAGAAATCCTCAAAAAGATATTCCGCAACCCCGAAGAGGAACTCCTCCTTTTCGAGGATATAGGGATGCTCTCGATCTACGAGAAAACTGAAGGGAAATACTATCTCAAATCCTTTTCTCGGGACGAGAACGAGAAGCTTGTGTATAACGCCAAGACGGGAAAATGTGC
>CAYRWQ010000044.1:0-1259 GCA_964428075.1 uncultured Bdellovibrionales bacterium | reverse complement strand
GAGGTGAAAGCTCCGAACCAAGAAAACGATATTCAGCAGTTGAAATCTTATTTGAACGCAGAGGGTGCTCCTGTTGGGGTCGCTGTGAATGGCAAAGATCGCCTTATTTTGTATCGTCCATATCCGAGAGAGTTTGATGATACTTTGGATGATATTCCAGGCGTGAACGAAGAAATAGAGGATGTTCTTGCTAAACGCAAAACACTCAAAGACCTTGATGAGCAGAAAGATTTGAAAAGCATAATCAAGAACCTTGAAGAACTCGTGCTTGCTAACTCGGGCTTCGATAGCTTCGACGAGATTTTCAAGCTCATCTATGCCAAGCTCTATGATGAACGCGAAGCACTCTCCCGCGACAATCAGGAACTTTCCTTTCGCAAAAGCCCGACGGGAAAACCCGAAGAAACTAAGCGGATCATTGACAATCTTTTTGAGGAAGCTAAGAGTGAATGGGCGGATGTGTTCGAGCGGACGGATAAGATCAAGCTTTCTCCCGAGCATCTTTCCGTATGCGTTGGCGAATTGCAGGATGTCAGGCTCTTTGGTTCAAATCTCCGTATCATCGACGAGGCGTTCGAGTATCTCCTCCCCGATGTCGCCAAGGGCAAGAAGGGGCAGTATTTCACCCCTCGTGTGGTGATCGATATGTGCGTCCAAATGCTCAATCCGAAACGCAAGGAGTATGTGATCGATACCGCTTGTGGAAGTGCGGGCTTCCTCGTTCACGCGATGCAGTATGTTTGGAAATCCATTACCGAAAAAGATACCCGTAAGGAATACGCCGCGAAGTATATTTACGGCATTGACTTTGACGAGAAATCCACCAAGATCAGCCGAGCGATAATGCTCATCGCAGGCGACGGACGGAGCCATATTTACAAGACAAACTCTCTCGATACGAGTGAATGGAGCGACGCTTTCAAAGGTGAATTGCGATCCAATCACTTGGTAACGGAGTTTCCGAGCTACGAGGATACCAAGCACAATCAGGAAGCTTTGAGGAACCTTGAGTTCGATGTACTGCTCGCCAATCCTCCGTTCGCGGGCGAAGTGAAGGAAAAAAAGCTCCTTTCGCAATATGCCCTCGGCAAAAACGCAAAAGGTAAACTTCAAGCCAAGATTGAACGGCATATCCTGTTCATCGAACGCAACCTCGACTTCGTGAAAGCGGGCGGACGGCTCGCAGTTGTGCTACCGCAGGGCATCTTCAACAATACGAGCGAAGAGTATATCCGTAAGCACATAATGCAAAAGGCTCG
>CAYRWQ010000043.1:0-4067 GCA_964428075.1 uncultured Bdellovibrionales bacterium | reverse complement strand
AATGCTTTTGATTTGGTCTGGTGTAGCAATGTGACTTCTTTTATATCCGATAAAGAGAAAGCGGTTTCCGAATACCTGTGTGTTTTGAAACCAGGCGGCATTCTTGCGGTTGTTCCTATCTATTACCGAGAAACTCCGCCGAAGGATGTTGTTGAGAAAGTATCGGAGACGATTGGAACGCCTTTGACAATCAGAGACAAAAAATCCTGGAAAGCCTTGTTTGAGACTGTTGCTGATAAGAATGCACAAATACTCGAACTTTTTTATGAGGAAGACAATATATATCTGGATGTTGAAAACGAGATTGAATCATACGTCGATATCTTATTGAAAGGAAAATTTTCCGATTTGACTGAAGAACAGAGGAGCCGTATTAGAGAGCGAGCGATATATTTCTACTCGCTTTTTAATGAGAATCTGAAGTATGCTGGTTATTCGATCTTGTTATATCAAAAAAGAGGCATAAAAGACGAGACAGAATTATTTTTAACGAAAAAAGTATGATTTCTTATCTCAAACCAAATGCTTTGAAAAAAGGTGATTTAGTGGCTATTGTGAGTCCCTCCTCAACTATTCAGAATTTTCCAAAAAGGATTGACCGCGCTGTTCAGGCAGTTGAGAGGGTGGGTTTTCGAGTTGTTGTGATGCCGAATGCTCTTGCGAATGATGGGTATAGTGCTGGTACGGCGCGGGAACGAGCAGATGATATTAACGCCGCCTTTCTTGACAATTCGATAAAGGGAATCTTATGTTCAACTGGAGGATTGACAGCGAACGCGGTCTTACCATTTCTTGACTATGAATCTATTAAGAAAAATCCAAAAGTATTTTGTGGTTTTTCAGATATTACGACGCTTTTGTTGGCGTTGTTAAAAAAGTGTGAAATTATTGTTTTTCATGGGCCGACACTCCTTCCAAGCTTCGGTGATTTTGAGGGGCCAATTGGCTTTACTGAAAAGAGTTTTTTTGGGGCAGTCTCTGGCTGCGATCCAATAGGGATAACTCCTTCTGCTGCGGAGTGTGCCGCAGAAAATCTGTATTGGGAGCGAGATGATAATCGTGCATTAAAAATGAAAACGGTCGACCCGGCTTTTTGCTGTGGAAAAAATAAAGATGCAGAAGGCGTCCTTATCGGTGGAAATTTGCAGACATTGTCTATGTTGTTGCGTACTGAATACTTCCCAGATATTGATCGTTCGATCCTTTTCTTGGAAGAAGAAAGTCTTTCGACAGCATGGTATGAGGGATATCTGATTGCATTGGAACAAGACGGTATTTTTAATCGAGTAGTAGGGATTGTTCTTGCTCGGCCTTCGAATAGTTTTCGTGAAGAAGATATTGAGAGACGATCACTCCTCTCCCTTATGGATTCAATTGGAAAAAAGTATGGCATCCCTGTGCTTATGAATGTTGATTGTGGCCATACCAAGCCAATCGAAACAATCCCTCTCGGATTGCGTGCCGTTATTCATTTCGATGCCAAAAAATTGGAATTCATTGAAAGTGCGATTGTATGAAAACGCTTCTGCCTGTTGAGCATGGATCTGAAATTAAAAAATAGACCTACTTCCTAATTACTCCAGCACTGAATGCCTTCACCCCTCCCCGATTCTCTTCAGGCTAGGATGAAGTTTCTCAATCCGCAGATATTCTCGAAAGTGAGATTGTACCGACCGATGGGGTTACGATACCGATCTTTCAGAATGTGAAATTTCTTGAGATGTGCGAACACATGTTCGATGAAGATACGCCTTTGAGCGTGTTTTTTGTTGTCTTGTTTCTGTTGCTCAGTGAGTTGATGGAGTTGTGAGGATTTGTACGGTATTTTCCAGTTGGTACCCAAGTAACCGAGGTCAGCCAGTTTCGGGATATCTTCCGGTACCACTGCTCGTGTCCAGTCATACAGTTTCTTGTCGTTCCGATTACCAGGAACGGTCTTGGAAACACAGAGGATGCACTCCTTTTTCTTTCCAATGATGATTTGCGTTTTGATTGTTTGTCGCTTCTTCTTACCTGAATAGCCTGAGCCCGGTCGTCGTTCTGATTCCTGCTCAGTGGCATCTACAATGAGTTCGAGAATCTTTTCTTTTGAGAGAGCGATTTTTCGTTCCGGAACACGAGAGACTTTTTGCAATGCAGGCTCGAGTCTTCGGAAGTACTGACAGATCTTGCTGGATTTAATATCACCAATCATTCCGATGAAGATATGATTCACGTATGTCCGGTAGTACAGGAGGGGGAGAAACAGGGAAACTTCAAAGGAAAGTTTGTACTTTCTTCCGGTACCGATCTTTCTTTTTCTGGGATATCTCTTTTTTCTTTCGACTTCAGCTTGTTCCCAGAGCGGCTTGACCAAATGGACGAGTTCAGTGAACTTTTCCGGTGTCACGCCCGTTAAGGCATGAAAGGTTCTTGGTGTATGCAGAAGCTTTTCAATGTTAAGCATAGGGTTGTTTGTTTTCGGATTCTTCTCTGAGTGTAGTTGGATGAGGGAGTATTGGGAAGTGAGTCTATTGGTGAAATTCCAGTAGGGAAAAGCGATTGTCCAATTGAGTAACTTTATTACGCTTATAATTTTTTATAAAAAAGTATGAAAAAAGTGCTTGCCATACTCGGGAATATATTTGTATTTATGAGTCTTTGGGTGTCTATTTTTATTCTTCTTGATAGGTTTCGTCTTTTTAGTTTTTCCCAAGCCCAATATGGGGTAGGTCAATATTTTGAACACCCCGCTACCCAGAGCGATTTTATTGCTGCCTTTTTTCCAGCAGTAGTGATTTCATATATCTACATATCAAGGAAGAAAAAACAGTCTCAAGGTTAGTCTGCAACCATACTTTTCTAAGATGATGTATGCTTTCAATAGAAGAAGCTTGCGCATTAATAGAAGGCAACGAAGAATACTCTGATGCGGAAATAGAACGCATCAGGGATGAGTGCCAGACGCTCGGAGAAATTATCTTTGAGAGTTGGATGAAAGAAAAAGGAAATGAAAAATCTCTATCTGGACATTGATGGCGTAATTCTGAAGAAAGACGGAACACCTGCTGAAAACCTCACTCCGTTTCTGGAATATGCCACGAAAAACTTTGAGTGCTACTGGCTTACCACGCATTGCGATGGCGATGCAACGAAGCCCGTTCTTTACCTAGTTGGGCGAGTCCCTCAGGAAGCCGTGCCTTTCTTGGAGAAGATACAGCCTACGAAGTGGAAGCTCTGGAAGACGGAAGGTATAGACTTCACAAAGGATTTCCTTTGGTTAGATGACACACAATTTGAAGGAGAGAAGAATGCTTTAGTTGAGAAAGGAGCTTTGGACAAGTTCATCCTTATTGACCTGAAGACGAGCCCAAATCAGCTCTTGGATATAGTGAATGGCAGGGTGGGGTAAAACCATCGAAAATAGCATAAAACGTGGTTTTTAGAGGCTCCATAGAGCCTCTTTTATCATTGACAAAATCGTAAAAAAGGAGTAAAATCGCACTTCGTAGGTAAAAACTTGCGAACGCCTCATTTCTTTCCCGGCGTCCAAGGGAAAAGTTCATTGAAAGGAGACGATGATGGCTCAGCCAATCACGTCAGTACCAGCAACATCAGGACAAGAGAAGCAACTCAGCTCCCGTTACCCGGTGCTCACGGAAACCAGACTCCTCAAGCCTGTCGGCAAGTCAATCGTTCCGCCACGGACGAAGCCCTTCAATGCGGCAGCGTTCTACCAGACTGGCACCGGCCTCTACGTCTACGACACGTTCGCAGACCGCCTCGATCTCGGCGCCAGGCAAACCGTGGATTCGGCACCCGTTCGTCCCTACGTGGCCTCGCTCCTCAAAGCGAATGCCTACGACACGGACATCCGCAAGGAGTTGCCGGAAATCCACCTGTCGACGCTCGAAGACATCGCAGGCCTCATTGAAGCACAGCCGGACGGCAAGTCGGGCTTCCTGCTCAATAACGGCTGGTCGAACATCTTCTACGTCGAGGGCAAGAACGGTGAAGTCTTCGCCGTGTGTGTCCTCTGGCTCTCCGACTACCGCCGGTGGGTCGTCGACGACTGGGGGCTCGACGAG
>CAYRWQ010000042.1:0-4188 GCA_964428075.1 uncultured Bdellovibrionales bacterium | reverse complement strand
TTGGCGGAGAGGGTGGGATTTGAACCCACGGTACCTTTTCAGGTACGCCGGTTTTCGAAACCGGTTCATTCGACCACTCTGACACCTCTCCTGATTCCTGAGAACAAACAAGTCGTCCGAGACGACCTGGTGAACGAAAAACTTCTTTCCTTCCTCAATCTGTTGTACAATGGAAGAGGAATCTTTGCAAGAAAACAAAAGAATTGAAAAGATGTCATATGATGAACGCAGAGGGGGTGAGTTTCGTTGACCCGGTTCGAGTTATCAGCCAGATTGGCGTCGCTTCCGGTGCGACCGTGGCTGATTTTGGGTGTGGTTCTGGATATTTTTCATTTGAACTTGCCAAAGCGGTCGGCCCAGAAGGAAAGGTGTATGCCCTTGATATCCTCCCTCCGGCGCTTGAGGCGGTAGTCAGCCAAGCCAAGATGATGGGCTTGAATAATGTCATGACGAAGCGCGTCAATTTGGAGCATGAGGGAGGGTCTATGTTGGGGTTGGCGAGTGTCGATTGGGTGATCCTGAAGGACATGTTATTTCAAAATGAGCATAAGGACATCATCATCAATGAAATGGTGCGGGTATTGAAACCGGGAGGGCACGCGGTTGTGATGGAATGGAATCCAAAGGCGACTGCGGTTGGTCCGGAAAAAAAGTTGCGAATAGATCCTGAAGAGTTAAAGACACTGCTTTTGACCGCTGGATTGTCTCTCGAAAAGAGTTTTCCTGCTGGCGGGTATCATTATGCCTTTCTTCTCAAGAAGGGAGAGTGATTTGTGTGGGTCTGCGTATTGTGTGTGGAATATTTCGTGGTAATGAATGAGAGTTTATGCGTTACAGAAAGATATTGACGGGGTTCTTGATTGCCGGGTCGGCCCTGATGCTTGCGGGTTGCGGATTGCGCGGGAAATCGGATGGAACCCCGTATCGCTTACCGCTTGAGGTATGGGGAGCATTTGACGACTCTGAAGTGTATGACACACTCTTTCAGCAGTATCGCGGGCTGAATCCGCATGTCGCGGAAATCAGATACCGAAAATTTGCCGAGGAGACATATAAAAAAGAGCTTTTAAACGCTTTGGCTGCGGGAAACGGCCCTGACGTGTTTATGATTCGGAATTCTTGGATGAGCCAATTCAGTGACAAAATTGCTCCGGCTCCAGAGTACCAGTTGACTGAAAAAGAGGTGTTGGATGCCTTTGTTGATGTCGTGGCATATGATGTTATTGACCCAGCAGACAAGAAAATTTACGGATTGCCACTTTCAGTAGATTCGCTGGCGTTGTACTATAATCGGGATATTTTCAATGCGGCAGGTATCACTGTGCCACCGAAAACATGGAAAGAAGTATATGATCTGGTTCCGAGACTGACCAAGATTGATGCGTATGGTAATATCACACAATCCGCTCTCGCATTCGGGACGGCGGACAATATCAATCGCGCGCCGGCTATATTGTTTGCGCTCATATTTGGAGCTGGAGGCGATCTCAATGATCAGAATGGGCGCATTGATTTGTTTCAAAATAATGCGACACAGAGTGCTTTAGATTTCTTTATGCTCTTTTCCAATGTTCGTTCGAGCCAGTACACCTGGAATCCGGATATGCACTACTCTATCGATGCTTTTTACGAGGGACGCTTGGCGATGATGGTGAATTATTCGTGGCGGTATGAGACGTTGCGCCAGAAGAACGCGAAGCTGAATATGGCGGTAACACCACTCCCACAATTTCCAGGGCAGGAGCCGCAGAATTACGCGGATTATTGGGTGTTTGTGGTGGCAAAGAATCGTGAGGTTGTGTTGGATGATGTAAATGCGCAGAAACTTTTGCCTCAAGATAAGGATATACTCAATAAGTTGCGTCAGCACGAAGCTTGGCAGCTGCTGACATATTTGACGATGCCACATCCGACAGGGCAGTTGTTTTTGAAGAATGGGTTGACGGGGAATGCTCCTGAATTCCCCCCAGCGTTGGTTTTTGATCCAGCGGAAGAATATCTCAAGCAGACAAACAAGCCGGCTGCCCGGCGTGATCTGATCGAAAAACAACGGAGAGACCCTGTACTTGGCCCGTTCGTGGTTTCGAATCTGGTAGCGAAAAATTTTCGACAGAGTGATGCTGACGCGATTGAAAAGATTACGAATGATATGATCCGGAGCGTGAATCGAGGGGAAAGTTCACCAAAGGAAGCGTTGTATACGATGCAGAACCGTATCAATACATTGAGATAAACGCTTTTAGCAGCGAAAAAAAGAATATGATTCGAAACGCGTTGAGTTTGATACTGTTTCTTGTCACGACGTTTGCTGTTTTGACTCCTCTGCCTCTCTCGGCTGCGGGCTTGGTTCCCTGTGGACGCAATAGTGGTTCATCGGAAGAAATGATCCCTTGCACGCTGTGTCATATCATCGTTGGAGCGAAACGAGTCATGGATTGGGGTATGCGCGTGATGATTGCTTTTGGTTTGGTGATTATCACGGCGATGGGTGTGTGGTACATCATCTCGACCGGAAATCCAGGGATGATTAACCAGGCAAAATCAGGTATTACTTCGACTTTGTTTGGAGTAGCAGTGATGCTGGGTGCCTGGCTTATTGTGCATACCGTACTTTTGCTTTTCGCTCAAGAAACAGATGCGACAAAAAACCCGATTGTTGGATTGCGTGTCACAAATGGGTTCAATTTTTCTTGTAGCACGCAGTCTTTAGCAGGAAGTGGGACAGGAGGTGGTACTACTCCTTCTACTGGCGGTGGCGGGAGCACTGGCGGCGGTGGCGGGAGCACTGGCGGTGGCGGTAGGGCTTGCGAAGATATTGCCGCTGCCAAGTCGCGTCTGAGTAGTGGTGGGACAGTGTGTAATGGAACTGGGAGTTGTCCGTCTTGTAATGCATCTGCTTTTGAAGGTTTTATCGCGTCATATGGGAATCCTGCTGGTATTTCTCTTGGGCTGATTCGCGGACTGATTGCTCGAGAGTCGACTTGTAATCCCCGTGCAGTCAAAAATGAGGCGGACGGGACACAGAGTTGCGGTTTGATGCAAGTAAACACACGATCGTCGTCGTATTCTTGTAGCCAATTGCAAGATCCGGAAACCGGCATAAAAGAGGGGGTTCGGATCTTGGCGGCTGCGTTTAGTTCGGCTCGATCACTTTCAAGTTCGTATGGATCGACGGTTACGGTGAATGAATTGGCGGCGGCGATACACAATGCCGGCGCGGGGCAGAGTTCTCGGAGCGCTGATTGTAATACTTCGAGTGGATGGCCGACGATTCCAAAATGGGGGTGTCCTATCAATCCAGGGACGGCACAATTTAATGCTTGCGCTATTCGGAACTATGCCTGTAATGTTGGCGCGTGCCGCTAGATAATGAGAATCAAGAGTACGTATCGAGATATGGTGCAGAAAAAAGACATTGGGATATGGTGCGTGTTGGTTTTGGGAGCTATGCCTCGGGTGACTGTGGCTGGAGTGATTGCGGATGCACCGAGTTTCACCTCGGTGCTTATGAAGATATTGACTTTTGCATTGTCCCTTGTGGGAATCGTTGCTATACTGGCGTTGGGTATGGCTGGGGGTATGTACCTTCTGGCCGCGGGTGATGCAAGCCGTGTTGAGGCGGCAAAAAAATATGTGATAGCGAGCATGTTTGGTATAGTTATTGCCCTCGCTGCGCTGATTATTGTTCGGCAGGTTACTATTCTCTTGTGAGTGAAATCCAGGAAAAAATAGACACAAAAAGAAAGGAGGTGAGAATATGAAAACAATGAAAGACATGTTTTATGCGGCCTTGTTGACCGTGTTGGTTATTCCGACGGCCGCTTCGGCAGCGTGGAGTACAACACCGCCGAGCGGAGCAGGCACGCTCCCTCAGGGAAGTCTTTTTAATATCATCAGTAACATCATGAATTGGCTCCTTGGTCTTCTCGGAGTATTTGCGATCATCGGCTTTGTGATTTCAGGTATCCTGTATCTCACCGCGGCCGGAGATGAAGCACAGCAGAAGAAGGCTAAGTCTCAGATGTTGTGGTCTATCATGGGTGTGTTGGTGGCACTTGCCGGTTGGGTGGTTGTCTTGGCAGTGCAGGCTATGCTTGGTGGTACAAGTACGACTTTCTAGGGATTGAGAGTAAAAGACTCTGTATATCAAAGCATCTGCTTATGGCAGATGTTTTTGATTTGAATGAG
>CAYRWQ010000041.1:0-4262 GCA_964428075.1 uncultured Bdellovibrionales bacterium | reverse complement strand
CTGATCCTCTGTAGTCCTGCGATGATCGTGATTTCATAATCGCGTCATCATTCTTAGGTTCCCAACAATGATTTTGTAGAGGAATTGATAGCGTCCTATTCTGCCTTAGAATCAGTAACTTCGTGAGTAGGACTCATGTATACGAACAAGACTGAAAGGGGGTCGCGTAAGAATTCATAGACCCAGTCTACTGGCTATAAAATACGTTGCGACCGATACAGCAGATGCGATCACTGCGCCCCATGCCAAATCCACAATCGTCACCAAAAGAGGCCAATCCTTGGTAACCGCCAAATTAGTCAGATCATACGTGGCGTAACAGACAAAGCCAAAAAACGCGCCTAAGAACATGGCATACGTCCATGAACTCTTTTCCATGGCAGGAGCGATCACAAACACGACAAGACCGGCGATAAAGATAAGATAGAAGATGATCGCCGCGGTCCAATGCGTATCCGACTTCATGAGATGACCGATCTGTGCGCGGTAAAAATCTTTGGCCACCACCCCAAGCCATATCATGTCGATAGCGAAAAAAACTGGTAATGCGATGGCGTACAGTTTTATAAACATAGTATTCAATATTATTTTTTATACAATATGCTCCCGACAAAGAAGAGAAACAGAACCAGACACAGAATCACGGCCGCAATAATACTCGGATATTGTCCATCAAAACCGCCGGCAGACAGATGTTTAAACAGTATCCATGAATAAGCCCAGATGAGCACCATACCATAGGCGATATTGTTATCTTTGCGCATCCGCAATATTCCAATCACTGCTCCCACCAAAAGAATGATGCTCGTCCAGACAAAGTCGGAAATACCAAATCCGCCCCAACCAACACTGACAAGAAACACCGTGATATTCGCGATCGCTGCCACGGTAATCCAACCAAAATAGACACTAAAAGGAACCCAAATGAACAGTTTTTCGAGCGGCACGAACTGCTCTGTGCGCAGAATATCCGCAATCTGTATCAGAAGAATGAGTAGCGTCGCCATGATAAGCACTGAAATGCCGATAAAATCATAGTGCCAAGCGAATATCCACGAAATATTCGCGAGTGAAGTAGCGATAAAAAGCGGATTGATTTTCTGCAAAAGATCCTCTGTTTTTTGATCCTTCTTAGCAAATTGATAGCACATATATCCGCCAAGCAAGAGGTAGATCAAGCCCCAAATGGAAAAGGCTGGACCGGCGGGCGTAAAAAGATTCGGATAAGCATCCGATATCGTACCAGTGGAGCGATTATTGATTGGTAAACCATTGGCCAAAAAATTCACACCTACCATGGCAATATACAGAATGCCTGCAACATACTTCATCCACATATAGTTATATCTCTTAGAGAAGGTATTCAGGTCAGAACAGCAGCACCCAAGACGGATCACTGTCTGATATCAAAAAGCGGTTTCCAGAGTTTGCGCTATCTCCAGTACTGAAGGAGTAGACCGAACACAATAAAGATGGTAAGTTGATATCCGCCCTGAATCAGGAATCGGGCTAATTTCCGATTCCCCTCCTCATTGGTCCACATGACCGCCCCCGCCAGAGTTGGAATGACAAAAGCTGCCCACACCCACAATGATCGTTCTAATCCGCCGACCCTAGTCGTATCAGCAACCAGATGAGCGAGAACCAGCACTTGGAAAAGCGTCAGAATGAACTGCGCAAAATACAGAGGCATGGCACCCGCCTGCATCTGCTTCCGCGCTTCGAGATCATCAGCTGTGACCCCGATAATTTCCATCCATTTCTTCCCAAACAATGGTCCATACCAGACCGCGCCGATCATCATACTGAACACTGCCCCAACTACAATGGCCATATAATTCACCGCAAGTGTTTCCATATTTTTAGATTATTACCTCTAATACAGCTCACCGATGCGTACTCGTACACGTGCATCCTCTTCACACAGGAGGATACTGTTCTCGAAAAAATCAAATTCCACTTTATTTTATTATACTACACTGCGCTCTTACTGGTACGTGTCAGGATTTCTTCTTGAATCTTCTTTAAAAAGATATCTGGAGACATTGAGCCGAGTTTCCCTGCATCGCGACTCTCAACAGCAATGACTTTTGCCTCCACTTCTTGATCGCCAATCACAATGAAATAAGGTACTTTCGAACTCTTTGCCTCGCGAACTTTTTTACCCAGTGTCTCTTTTGAAGTATTGACAACTACTTGTATACCGCCAGCACGCAATACGTTTTCTATTTCTTTCGCATAATCATTATGTGAGTCGCTTATCGGTAAGACTGCGACGTGTACGGGCGCGAGCCATGTCGGAAACACTCCGGCATATTGCTCGATCAGAAACGCGAAAAATCTTTCGAAGGAACCCATGATTGCCCGATGAATAATAACCGGCTTTTCTTTTTGTCCATCGTTATTCGTGAAGGCTAAATCAAAACGGTTTGCCGAATAAAAATCAATCTGTACCGTAGCGATAGTATCTTCTTTGCCATTTACATTACGTATTTGGACATCAACTTTTGGTCCGTAAAACGCCGCCTCGCCGCCTCCCTCGACATACTGCGCTCCAAATTCTTGCAAAGCCGTGCGCGCGGATTCGGTAGCTTCGTCCCACATCGTCCTATTTTCGACATCCCCAAATTTTTCCGTATTTTCAAAATCAGGAAGCGAAAGACGGAACCAGTAATTTTGGATACCAAAGACATCGTCGTATACTTCTTTGAACAATGCCAAGACATCAAGTAATTCTTTTTTCAAGTCTTTCTTTTCACAGTAGATGTGTGCGTCATTTTGAGTGAAGCATCGGGCACGGATGAGTCCGGTAAGCACCCCTGATCTCTCAAACCGGTGCACCAAACCAAATTCAGCCAATCGGAGAGGCAGGTCTCGATAACTCATCGGCCGATGACGGAATATCTGATGATGGTGTGGGCAGTTCATCGGACGCAAATAATACTCCTCCCCCTCTATTAAAATCGGGCTATACATGTCCTCGTGGTAATGAGCCAGATGCCCCGACTTCTCATAGAGACGCTTGTGGGTCAAGACGGGCGTGTACACATATTTATAGCCGTGAGCGAGTTCTTTCTCGTACATGAAATCCTCTAATTTCTTTCGGATATAGGCACCATGGGGAAGATAGAGTGGCAAACCCTTGCCAACATCCTCCGAAATCATGAAATAATCGTGTTTTTCATTCAGTAAACGATGGTCGCGCTTTTTGGCTTCTTCTTGTTGTATTCGGTAGTCCGCGAGCTCTGTTGCAGACGCGAATGCCAAGCCATATATACGCGTTAACATCGGGTTTTTTTCACTCCCACGCCAATAGGCTCCAGCAGTTTTATCGAGACTAAAAGAGTCAGGCACAATATCTTGAGATGGATTCTCCGTATGTCCACCCCGACAGAGGTCAGTAAAATCACCGACTGTATAGAGAGTAATTTTTTCATCACGCTCGACAATCTCGTTTATCAGCTCCAGCTTGAATGGATTGTCTACAAAAGTAGCGCGTGCTTCATCGGCAGAAACTTCTTTATGAGTAAATCCAGTCCAAGATGGCAAAATATTTCGCATCACATTTTCCAACTTCAGCAAATCATTATCACCTGGAGTAGTACCGCCGGAAAAGTCTATATCATAATAAAAACCATTCTCGATCGCTGGACCAAGCGTCAACTTGGCATGAGGATACTTTTTTACCACTGCGGCTGCCAACAAATGGGCCAAGGTATGACGTATATATTCGAGCGAAGGCTGTTTCATAGCTGTATCTATCTTAAAAGTTCATCATTCGAAACACCGAGTGCTTTGGCTATTCTATCAATAGTGACGAGCGTCGGATTCCCATTCCCTGACTCCATATTACTCATTTGAGCACGATCAAAACCGGTCGCGCGGCAAACGTCGCCCTGCGACATATTCTTTTGCTCGCGAATACGTTTTATGTTTCTGCCCAGTTTTTTCGTTGGAGTATCCATACCAACAGTATACTCATATTGTGTAGCATAACAATATCGTAGTATATACCAATATTCAAAAAAACAGATGAAAAAACAAAAAAAGCCCTATTTCATCTTCTCAACGACCTCCGCACGCACCCAAAGCCGAAAATGGATTGATATCGAAAGCGCGTCGATTCATAACACGCCTATCGCTACCACTTCGGGCAAAAATGAGAATTGAGGATTTCAACCATTTTTGTACAGAGAAGTTTTCAGTTGCTGAGAATGTGACCGTCTCACCACCACCGAAACACAAAAAGGTCATAACTATTT
>CAYRWQ010000040.1:1570-4320 GCA_964428075.1 uncultured Bdellovibrionales bacterium | reverse complement strand
AGTGTCTTGACCAGAGAGGTTTTATTTGCTATACTTAGGTTGTTGAGATAAAGGCGCGGGTGAATCACCCACGTTTTTTTTCTTAGCAGAATAAATATTAACAAAAAAATATGTCGGAAATCCGCATAGAAACCTCAACCGAGGGTACAGGTGCTCAAGAGAACAACTGTGCAAACTGCGCGCAATGCGCACAGGAAGAAGCAGAGCGTCACGAGACCTCTTTTGCCTTCCTATTGGCACTCATGCCATTGGTCACCTTGACCTTCTTCGGCCAAATTGGGCTGTTATAAGAACAAGCTCCAAATAAGCCATAATAATCAAAAGCCATGCTTCACAAGCCCCTGGCTTTTTCTTTTTTATGTGAGTTGAACAGAGATTGTTTTGTCCTGTACATCACACAATGATCACGCGCCAAACACCGAGGATACACGGTACAAAAAAACCGATTACTCTTTTGGGGAGTGTCGGGTTCGATATTGAGAAGGTCGTCAGAAGAGTCGGTGGGAGTCAGGTTATTACAAGTGTGATTCTTTCTTCACTTGCCGATAATAGTACTCGACATCGTGAATCCACTTCTCCACAGATACCGGGTTGTGTCCATCGCAGTTCCAACCACACTTCCAGACAACCATTTCCCGAGGTGTCGTGAGCGTATGCTGCACCTGCAGAGCCGTGATCCGCTTCCCTACCATACGCACCGCCTGTTCCCGCGAATCAAAACAGGTGTACCCATCCCAGGTAACATGCTCGCCTTTCCCTCGATAGCCCCAATAATTATAACAGTCCCGCCCTTCTTTCCTGGGTACTCGTTTTCCCCAGTTGCTCTCTTTCTTTGCGATACCAACAAGCAAAGCAGCTGTGTCCTCGGGCTGTGCTGAAATATACGGCGCCATCCGCGCAAGAGGAAATCCGCTCGCAAGAGTCTTCACACGATGTTCGAGGAGCATGTCTCCTTTCGCCACTTTCGGTTGCTCCAATGCAGTATATGCCTGCGCCACCAGTTGGGCATTGAACACCAAAAGCCAGGTGATTCCCATACCCAAAGACAGGATCACCGCAAAGAAAAAATCCGTCGACACCAAAGTATGCTCGTTTAGAAGCAACATATTCGTGTTCATGGTTTTATTTCTCGAGGTCTTCATATGGATATTTTTTCCCATACAACAGAAAAAGCGGGTCCCGTTCAGGTCACCCGCCTTCTCATTTGTCTTTCTATTCTAGCATATTCTCAACCAAAAAACAATACGCTTGTCGCAGAAGCATCCCGTTACCTTTTGCGCATATATTTCAAACGTACCGTCTCAGGCAATCGCTCAACAGCATAACGCAACATGGTACGTGGCATCTTACGCCCATGACGGTCAAGGAAATCGCGCAGTATCTGCTCATCACAACGTTTGCCAACCTCACGCAACATCCAACCAACAGCCTTCTGGATAAGGTCGTGGGGATCCCGCAAAAGTATTTTAGCTATTTCAAGACATACAGGTGCTTTCCCTTGTTTAATCCAAGCGAAAGTTGAAACGATGGCAATACGCCGCTCCCAAAGCACAGGACTCTGCGCCCAACGCTTCAAAAGACCGCTATCCACATTCGACTCCACAAGATACTCGCCGACAATATGAGGAGCCGTTATATCAACCAGGTCCCAATTGTTGATACAAGGCGTATGCGTCGAGTAAAAATCAAATATTTCCTTTTTTTGAGCCATTCTTGAATTTGAAAAACGGTATGTCAAGATCAAAAGTCCCGTCAAACGATGTTCGTGCCATGGGCTTATCAACAGCTTCTCCACTTCCTTATAGGGGAGACTTTGATATTTCTTGGCTATAGTCCGCTGTTCTGGGACAGTCACTCCTAAGAAACGGTCTCCCTCTCCGTATTCCCCAGGTCCAGTCTTGAAAAATCGGGATAAAATGACTGATTTTTCCTTATTTGAAGCTTTTTTGAGTGTTTTGATGACTTGCTGAGCCAGCATAGAGTGATGAAAATTGTGCCTTATTGAAGCCAGTATACCATATGTATAGCTCTACTGAGTCTTTTTCTCTTTTAAAGCTCAAACACGTGTTGCTACGCCTGCGTTTTCGCCAATGAGTATTGACTTTTAAACATATTTTTGCTATAATAAAAAGTTGCAAATTAGAAAAGTGAGAAGGAGAAATCCGGACACTGATCATCAAATGTCCGTGCGGTAGGCAACACCCGCGCATTGAAAACTGAAAAGGAGAATATCATGTGGCCATGGCTAAGTAAGGCGTTTGGCGCTGGAAAGGCAATAGAATTTGCCGGAAGTCTACTCAAAGACGGGGTTCAGCAGCAGATGACTGGCTGGTTTGGGCTTTCGCTCAACGATGAAGCGATTATGTCGCAACTCATCCTTTGCCTCGATGGTGACATTCAGGAGGCGGTACAGGCATTCCTCGTCCACATCAAAGACCAAAGAAATCGATTCCGGCAAGTGCTGGGAAAGATGGAACTTCCTAGCCAGAAAGCTACCAAAAAATGGGTAGTGGTATGCGGGCCAGATGGCACACCGATTATGGACAAGGGTCATCCTGTCTGCAAGGAAGAAACAATTCTGGATTCATCGGTGGCATTCAGCGATAAAGATCCGAGGGTCTGTTTGCTCAAGAAACTCGGAGAATGCATCCTTGACAAAGGGACTCAGGAGAATGGATTCCGGGAAGGATTCCCAGACGCAGAAAGCATGCTCCTGGTCACAGGGGCCATTCTGGAAAAATCACATTGGA
>CAYRWQ010000040.1:0-1470 GCA_964428075.1 uncultured Bdellovibrionales bacterium | reverse complement strand
CTCCTCACGCTCGGTATCATACCGATAAGAGAAAATGTGAGCGGGGCATTCCTCATCATGGGTGCCATCGTGGTACTCGGATTACTTGTTTGGGCGTTTGGGGTGGGGGCCAAGTGGTACCAGAAATATGCCGTTTGCCTCGCTGTCGTGGCGATTGTGGTGGGCGGCATCACTCTGCTGTCTCCAGCACAACGGATGAACCTGTTCGGGCTCGACCCACTCAAGGCGTTCTCAACAAGCCCCAAACAAGAAATCGCTCGACGTCTCTTGACCGAAGACGAAGAAAGGAAAGATGCGGAATACGCAGAAGAACTCAAGAAAAAAAGGGGGCAAGCGTTGACTGATGCCGAGCGCGCTAAGCTCAGAGCGATAGCGAATCAAGATGGGTCACTGGCTCGCCAAGGAACAGCAGCCATTGTCGGAAAATCGGTCGCATACACAATCACTTCGCTTACAGCTTTACAACCACTTTGTGGCTTTCAGTCAGGACAATCCTATCACTTCAGCATCACCGGAGGATCGGAAATCTATCTCCGCCACAAAAGAAAACAATCTATGACCAGCAGTAACCTCGAAGGAAGCACGATCAATACGCATGGCGAAAGACTTCCGTACGCCGGCATGGATAAAGGCTGGGCACTCGTGCTCAATGGTACACCGCCAAATGGAAATACCGTAGCAAAAGAGGATGGATGTTTTGATGTCGCACTCAATCTCACCCAGAGAATCTCAGAAGGTTATGAGATCAACGGTGGGATACACATCGTTCACATCCGACTCCACTCCGGACCCATCGCTGCCGTTCGCAGCTGGTAGTTCGGTATTCAAAAAGCGGCAACACGTAACACGTGAAGCCGCTTTTTTCTTTTCTCAAAATGAAAAGATGTTAGACGAAAAAAAGTGTGATTTGACGAACAATAATAAGTGCCGAGAGTGCAAGAACCAAACCAATAGCGGCGGCCACGGCCATTTTCTTAGCTGTCTTTGCTCTCTCATCCACTCCGGCTGAACCCATGTAAGCTAAACCACTCACAATAAACATGATCGTTGCGAGAATCCCAATAAGAGAAAGAAGGAATTTGAGAACATTCAAGGCGATCTGAACCAAAGTCGGTCCAGCTGGCCCGCCGGAAACACCGAAAATATTGTAAATTTCCTTGAGAAAAGTCGGGGCGCCCAATGCAAGAGCCAATCCGACAAGTGCGGCTGTCATAGCGCCCTTACCCCACTTCGCATTACCCTCGCTCGCTCCGGCAGTCATGTAAATCAATGCGCCAATGACAAAGAAAACCAGCGCGAGAGTCACTATCACTCCTCGGAGCCACACCAAAATACCCCGAGTCAGAAACTCCTCTACAGAGTTAAAACCAAGAGGATTGGGAACAGAAATATTCACTGAGCCACCACCTGATCCCGAGCCACCACCTGATCCCGAGCCACCACCTGATCCCGAGCCACCACCTGATCCCG
>CAYRWQ010000039.1:0-4547 GCA_964428075.1 uncultured Bdellovibrionales bacterium | reverse complement strand
GTGGACCCAAGCGGATTCGGACCGCTCGCCTCCTGCGTGCAAAGCAGGCGCTCTACCAAATGAGCTATGGGCCCAAAGAATAATGACACGACACAAAAAAACTTGCGCTAGCAATCTGCACTCGTACATTTGCAGATAGTATAACCGAACCCAATCTTTTGTCTATACTCACCAGAAAAACCTGTGAGAAAAAAATACCTCGGACAGGTATATACACCCTATCCGAGGTTCACTTCATACTGCTTATAGCGGAGCCACAGCCAGCACTTGTACCTGAGAGTACTCCTCGTTTCTGTTCAATTCATCCAGAGGAAAAAGACGTATCTGAGTTGTGCTCGGGTCGCGATGGAGCATCGGAACGTGAATACGCCCAAACACTTTAATAGGTGAACCAAGCGCGACTACCCACGTATCCTGGACACCGGGTGGTAATTGCTCAGCTACTCCTCCATAAGCGAGGAGGTGCTCAATCCCAGCCTGACGCCACGGCTCTGGCAATGGTTCATGGCCATTCAGAAGGAACCTATACTGCCTAAATCCACGTCTCTCTGATCCAAACTGCTCCTCTTTTATCCGTCGATCACAAACAATCCCCGCATGTGTCGCCATATATTCAATAGGAGTAGGTGGCACAGTGATGACATCATCATTACCCGCCCCACACCATGTGGCCATATCCTCCAGGTGGTAGACATCGCCCCCGTGTATTCCAACTGAGCGAATCATCCCAAACTGCCTCTGCCCAACCGGCACGATATATTGTACATCTTGCCGTGTTGGATTACCTTGTGCAAACATTGTTTCCACGATACCCTCCAGCAAAAAAGTTTGACTCTGCATGGCTCATGCGCGATGCTTTGGCCACAGATGAAAGACAGAGAAACAAACAGAAAGTTTCTTTGTTTTCAGCTATGGCAAAACCAAAATACAATCGCTTTTCCACAAAAACTCAAAGGACTGCAACTGCAATTGTACTACTTTGTTAAAAGAATGTCAAGCAGAAAACCCTGCCAATCCTGAGTACACCCAGGCTACATGTTACAATAGTCTCCAGCCTCTCCGTGACCGATATATTCCATTACGTGCACACCCAACCTCGTGTCAGCATACCCTATTCTCTACCATGAGATGAAAATATGAATACCGACCATCTTCACGCCTACCCAGATGCTGCCTGGCTCCTCGCGCTCACTCGTATTTCTGGTATCGGCAACAAAACGCTCCTAAATCTCATCAGACTCTTTGGCTCAGGGCAAGCTATTTGGCAGGCTGTTCGCGATCCGCAAATTGAACTCACTGGTATCCGGCCAACCGCGTGCTCCGATCTTCGTGCCCACGCCCAAACCACCGACCCGCAGTCGGCTTGGAAAACGTTTTGCGCTGCGTATCCGGATATAGACATCATCGGATATACCGATACGCGTTTTCCAGCGCTCCTCCGCGAGATACCCGATGCGCCCGTTCTTCTGTACATTCGTGGCACGTATAACTGGCAAGAAAATCACCCAATGATTACCGTAGTCGGCACTCGTCGTCCCTCCACCTATGGCCGCCAAATCGTCCAGGACTTTGCACGCCGTCTGTCACAAGCAGGCTATACCGTCATCTCTGGTCTGGCTTTCGGTATCGATAGTCTCGCACACCAAGCGGTACTGGAAAGCGCGGGGAAAACCATTGCCGTTATCGGAAGCGGCATTGACGATTCGTCCATCTCACCCCAATCCCACCGTATTCTCGCGCAACAGATAGCCACGCGTGGTGGCGCGGTAATTTCTGAACTCGCGCCAGGCACTCAAGCTGCCCCTCATACCTTTCCCGCCCGAAACCGCATCATGGCCGGCATGAGTCAGGCCACTCTCGTCATCGAAGCCACCGAACACAGCGGTACACTCATCACCACGCGACTCGCGCTTGAATACAATCGCGATGTTCTCGCTATCCCCGGCTCACTCTTTTCTCCAAATTCGATTGGTTGCCATCAGCTCATCCAAAACGGCGCCAAACTCATTACCTGCGTCGAAGATATCATAAGCGAGTTTCCCGCACTCTCACCCGCAGCACCGTCTCCTCAAAAACTAGCTCTCAATCTCTCCGATCGCGAACAGAAACTGCTTGATCTTCTGACGTATGAGTCACTCCATATCGATCAAATCATTCAATATAGCAAGCGTTCAGCACATGAGGTCACGTCCGATCTTACGCTCCTTGAAATCAAAGGACTTGCCAAGAATATCGGTGGCATGCACTATAGAAGAATCGCGAACCATTCATAATTATCACCGAATCATCGATTCTGAGATATCAACTAATTCTATGAAGCTGCTCATTGTCGAATCCCCTTCTAAGGCAAAGACTATCGAAAAATATCTCAAGGGTAGCTATAAAGTTGTCGCTTCCGTCGGACATGTCCGCGACCTCCCAAAATCGAATAAAGATGCTATCGATATCGAAGGAGGATTCATACCGCGCTATATCGTGAGTCCTGGAAAAGAAAAGATCGTCAGCGAACTCAAAACACTCGTCAAAAAAAGCGACGAGGTACTCCTCGCTACTGACCCCGATCGCGAAGGTGAGGCTATCGCTTGGCACGTCGCAGACGTGTGTGGAATCAAAAAACCCAAGCGCGTGCTCTTCCACGAGATCACCCAGAAAGCAGTCAGCGAAGCCATCACCCATCCACGCCCACTCGATCAGAATCTCCGAAAAGCCCAAGAAGCACGCCGAGTCCTCGATCGTCTCGTCGGATATGATCTTTCAGGCCTTGTCTGGAAAAAAGTCCGCTATGGCCTCTCGGCTGGTCGCGTCCAATCACCCGCGCTCCATATTTTGGCCGAACATGAACATATCATACAATCCTTCAAACCAGAGGCTTACTTTGTCATCACCGCACTCTGCCACACTGCAAAACAAGAGACGCTTCTGCTTACCTGCGTCGAACAACCAAAGACACAGGCGGATTGCGATCATATACTCACGCTCGCACAAAAAACTGCTTGGAGCGTCACCAGTGTCAACGCGACCCAGGCCAAGCGACATCCCTACCCACCTTTCACGACATCGACCATCCAACAAGCCGCGAGTTCCCGCCTCGGCTTCTCACCGTCCCGTACAATGCGCGCCGCTCAAAAACTCTACGAGCAAGGTGCTATCACCTACATGCGTACCGACAGTGTCTCCATATCCAAAGACATTCTCCCTACGATATCCTCTCTCATCAGTAAAGAATTCGGCGAGAAATATGTGTCTGTCCGTCACTATCAAACCAAATCCAAAAATGCCCAGGAAGCTCACGAGGCTATCCGCCCGACCGATCCCGACAAAAAAACGGCTGGTCTCGCCGATGACGAAAGGCGTCTCTACACGCTCATTCGTATCCGTACGCTGGCTTCGCAAATGGCCGATGCCGAAATGCTCCGGACTAAAATCGTAGCCAATACAATCGAGCAGTCCGTTCCAGACTTCACGATGAGTGGTTCACATCTCATCTTCGATGGCTGGCTCGCGCTCGACACCTCCGCTCGCGGAGAAGATATATATGTACCGACCATCACCCAAGGCGAAACATTGTCATTGCAAAGTATCACCGCGGACGAGAAGACCACCGAACCACCAAAACGCTATACTGAGGCCGGCCTCGTCAAAGAACTGGAGAAACGCGGAATTGGTCGCCCTTCCACCTATGCGAGTATCGTCAAAACCATACAGGATCGCGGCTATGTCGAAAAAGAAGGTAAAGCATTGCGAGTCACCGACACCGGCCTCGTCGTAGACGGTTTCCTCTTTACTCATTTCAGCGAAATCGTTTCTGAGCAATTCACTGCCGACATGGAAAACAAACTAGATGATATTGCGAATGGTGAACGCGAATATCAAAAAACCCTCAAAGAATTTTATACCCCTTTTACGAAAGAAATTAAAAGTAAAGAAAAGATCGAAAAAGTTACCAATATGGGTGATGCTCCACAGGGTACTCGTTGTCCAAAATGCCAAGCGAACATGGTCATCAAACTTGCACGAAACGGGAAATTTTTTTCCTGCTCGCGTTTCCCTGAATGTGACGGCGCATTGACCGGAGAAGGAAAGATCATTGAGCCGCCTAAAGAGACCGGGGAAGCTTGCACTGACTGTCAGGATGGAAAACTCATCGAACGCGAAGGCAAATACGGAAGATTTATCGCGTGTTCCAATTTTCCCAAATGCAAGTTCATTAAAAATGATGAAAAATCAGTAGTCTCAAGCGGTGTCCGATGTCCGGTCTGCCAACAAGGCGATATGATCGAACGACGCGGTCGATTCGGTCCATTCTACTCTTGCTCCAGCTACCCTACTTGCAAAAATACCATCAAAGCCAAACCCACTGGTGCCCTCTGCAAGCTCTGTGGCGCTCTTATGATGGAAGGGACAAAAACCATTCCTGACCGTTGCAGTCAAAAAAACTGTCCCAACCACCGTCCGGACAAGATAGCTAAATAGTATCCGCACCTCCCAACGCTCTCATGCCGGTACGGCACCCTATCACACTCGTGACGAACCCGCCCAATTCCTTT
>CAYRWQ010000038.1:0-4692 GCA_964428075.1 uncultured Bdellovibrionales bacterium | reverse complement strand
ATCCCCCGCCACGTTAGCAGTGTGGTGCCTTCAGCCACTCGGCCACCTTTCCATTTCTTATACAAAATACTCTCCCGAAAACATCCGGGGAGAATCAGAGATAGACTAGCACAGCCAGCCAGACACTTCAAGAAATCCCCCTTCCCTATAGAATTCACATAGTGTTCTGGTGTTCATCGGTATACCGAGAAAATCCAATCCAAAGCAATAAGCATGCAACGCCAAGATACAACCAAGCGCCCGATACATGGGAAAGAAATGTGTTACATATATACTGTGTCGGCTGCAAAAACCCACCCAAGGAAACCAGGAGAGCGAGTATTCCGAAAAAACGAGCATACAGGCGTATCCTCTGAGCACCCAGCATCACAGCAGCTAACGCAAGCCACCCAACCAGCATATGGATAATATTCACAAGAGGACCAGGAATTCCCCCGCCCACCCAGCTCCTGCAGTCAAAACCAAACAACCCGAGCAGTACGAAACTGAACGCAAACACAGTGAGAAACGTTCCTTGTATAGACATAATTCATTATTCCTACAAAAAAACTGTATTTCAAGTATACATCGTTATTGGTTCACACGGCGAATGATGGCTCCGAAGGAACAAGAAAAAACCCGACATCGCTGTCGGGACTTCTTCTGATTGCACCGCCAAAAACTAGTTTCGTGGGCGATCCTCAAGTGGACGAGCCTCGTTGACGGTCAAAGTACGACCATCAAGTTCCTTTCCATTCCACATGTCGATAGCGCGCTGCGCCTCATCGGCGTTTGACATCTCGACGAACCCAAACCCGCGTGAGCGGCCAGTCATGCGATCAGTGATGATTTTTGCGGACACGACCGAACCGGCCTGTGCAAAAGCATCAGCGAGCGAATCCTCCGTCGAACGATATGAGATACCGCCGACATACAACTTTGTTGACATAACGTGTTGCTTCGAACTGATTACACCGTAAGACGACCTTCCTTCTTGGCACTTGATAGGAGAAGCAACAACTTCACCACCGAGAAACGCTTGCGGACGCTATCCCACCCTCTACTGCGGGACTCGAAAGAAAACTTACTTACGAGCATGGTAGCACATTTCACATGAAAGAGCAAGCCCCTTACACCCGTAAACCTTTACCAGTTCTGAAGAGCCACCATGTCCAAAGAAAGGCAAACAAAGTCAGTACCACCACTATCCAAAAAGCGGTAGAAACACTCGTGTCAGATATACCCAAGATGCCAAAACGAAACCCATTGATGAGATACATCATTGGGTTCCCCAGAGACACCGATTGCCAAAATTCCGGCAAAAGCTTCACCGAATAAAAGATACCGCCGAGATACATCATCGGTGTCAGAACGAAATTCGGAATGATGAACACCCCATCAAAGTTTTTAGCGAATACCGCATTGATGAGACCAAAGAGAGAGAAAAGAATAGCCGCCAAAACAGCGAATAGCAAAACAATCATCCAATGCGCGAAATGGATACGCGTGAAGAAAAGTGCTACCCCCAATACCAATGAACCCGTCAGGAGACCTCGCACCACCCCGCCGGTAACATAGCCAGCAATGACCACCCAGTACGGTGTCGGCGATACCAGTATCTCCTCGATCGTCTTCTGGAATTTAGCGAAATAAAAAGAAGATACGGTATGCATGAAAGCGTTCATGACTACCGACATCATGACCAGCCCCGGAACGATGAATTGCATATAGGTGAATCCATCAATATCCGCCACTTGCGAACCGATGAATTTCCCAAACACGACAAAATAGAGCGTCATCGTGACAATCGGCGGCAAAAGCGTCTGTATCCAAACGCGCAACATGCGCGTTATATCCTTGCGTACTATGGTCTGATAGGCGACCAGATTCCGTTTGATGTCCATACGATATTTCGATCTCAATTATGACTCATGCTTCTTGGTCATGCGCAAAAAATACGCTTCCAGACGATTCGATGTATTCCGAAACGAAAGCACTTCAAGACCAGCGGCCCCGAGGAGTTGTATCACCTCAGAAATTGAATGCTGCCTATTTACAGTCACCTCGAGTGATTTCTCAGTCAGTTGAGGATGAAACAAAGCCAGATCAAGGAGTGTCCTCTGATCTGGAGAACGATCAAGGTCAAGTATGACCGATTCGTCTTCCATGCTCGCGAGTAAATCTTGAATCCGCCCTTGGGTCACAATCTCCCCCTGATTGATGATAGCCATATTTCGACACAGCTCCTCAGCTTCATCGAGGTAGTGCGTCGTCAAAAGAATGGTCACACCTTTATCACGATTGAGTTGGCGCAGAAAATCCCACATGCCTCGTCGTAATTCAATATCCACACCAGCTGTTGGTTCGTCCAAAATAAGAAATTTTGGATCATGCACCAATCCGCGCACAATCATCAGTCGACGTTTCATGCCGCCCGACAACTCGCGCGCTTGCACGTTCCTTTTCTCCCACAACCCGAGTTGCCTGAGATATTTCTTGGCGTTCGGATAGGCTTGACGACGAGAAATTCCATAATACCCAGCCTGATCGAGCACTATATCGAGCACTTTCTCGAAAATACCAAAATTAAACTCTTGCGGTACCACTCCAACCTGCAATTTCGCCCGCGCAGCGTCATCATCGATCGAAATACCATGCACCGACAATTTCCCCGAAGTCTTAGCTACCAATCCGGACAAGATATTGATTAACGTCGTCTTACCAGCGCCATTCGGACCAAGCAATGCGAAAAAATCCCCTTCCTCAATAGAAAGGCTTATCCCCTTGAGTGCTTCGACACCCCCGGTATACGTTTTACGTATATTCTCGACTTGAAGCGCCAGCATATATTTCAATCGTTATACATCGATACCGCTCCCAGATAATCTGATTTTCCGATATTCACCCCACTGTGACGAAGAATGGCGTATGCTGTCACGACGTGGAAAAAGAAGTTTGGTAGACCATACTCCAGCAAAAATTCACCGCCAAGGAAATGCTTCTCCGGAAAATAGGGAAGTCGGATCTCTGTTTGAGATGCTTCCCTGAACTGCTCCGATTTAAAGGTGGCCAGAAAGGTAAGCGTCTTGTCGATACGGACGATCAGCTCCGCGAGAGACTGCTCGGTATCCTCCATCTTTGGCGGTTCAATGCCAATCAATCGAGCGGCCGTGCCCTTGGCATTGTCCGAAGCAATCTGTACCTGCTTCACTAAGGGGAACATATCGGCCACAAGACAAGACTGAAGCAAGGCGCCCTCATCGATTTTCTGATCCACACAAAAAACCTGCGCTTTGGTCAGCTGAGCTTTAAGATTGGTCAGCGCCTTCACGAATACCGGAACCGAAAAGTCATACAAAGACTGTGACAGAGGCATAGTGTTTATATTAAGTTGAGTATAAGTAAACCTGTTGGGTTCCCCAGTATACACCCATTCCATATACTATCCAAGACGCCACGCCAACGAACAGGAGATGTCCCGCATTCGAATGCGCAGTGTGCAATAACACACACGACACACACTCATCATCAGCTGAAACAAAAAAGCGGTAGGATTTCTTACTAAAGAAATCTGCCGCTTGAAACTAACTTCTTTCAAGAGAAGAATTATGAGTACTCTCCTCTTCTCACTTTGCTACAAAACAGAACATGTGCCAGGCGAAGCACCAAAGACCTGCCATACCTTTCTACCGCCATGATACCGCATCATCCAATCACTCGAAGAACCATGGGAGTATACTTGTTGGATCCGACTATGCATGCGCTTTACCGTGCTCCCTATTTGCTCAACTCTGTCCTGACGGGCATCATTGGAAGCGAACATATACCAACAGAACACAGACTCCGCTCGAGATAATCCAGGATTAGAATACTCCAGAATCAGATCCAAGACATCCAACTGCAGTGCTTTGGGGAGCCGACTGAAATCACTGACGGAATCGCTAATCATGACCGAAAACTCGCATTGAACCAAAGCTTCATAACGCGCATCCGGTATTTCCATTTCCGAAAGCAAGAGCCTCCGAACCAGTCGAGCCATCGGATAAGGAGAGTATTGCTGAATCGTCGGGCTCAATGCTACTTGCAATCGTTGCAGTTTCCTTGAGTCGGGAGCAGCCAAGCTGTGTGGCCTGATCTCTCCATCATCAAGGAACCTGATATCCAGCACCGCACCATTTTCCGCATACATCCTGTTTGTGAAAAACCGTTGTGAGATGATGATGAGCTGAGTATTCGTCAGCTGCCGCAAGAGATTCCATGGCCAAGCATCAGCCTGCGGGTCATTGGTCACGCCATAGACATCAAGGATACCCAGTAAGATACAGACCGAACCAATCTGTTCAGTCCAAGGGAATACTCGCGTGTCTTTTTCATCGGAACGATATGGCTTGTGCCAATCACACGACGACAAAGTCGACCACTCCGACACGCACCGAATGTCCGAAACTCCGAGTTGCTCGGCGGCTCTGATCACAAATTCGTAATCAGCACAGTACGGACCGGCTCCACGATAATCAACCACTAAGGTGATATCCTGAGGCTCCACTTGAGTTCCTCGCAAAAACTGCCTCACTGACTTTCGAGTCAACAAACCCGGGAATTGAGCATGTCCTTTCTGTGGAGGTGCAAAGTAACCCATGGCTCCTTCGTGCACGTTTTGTCGTTGAAATAACATAATGATACCTCCTTGTGGTATCCATATGAAAAAGAATG
>CAYRWQ010000037.1:0-4713 GCA_964428075.1 uncultured Bdellovibrionales bacterium | reverse complement strand
CCACACCAAAACTCCCCCACTAATAATGAGGAGGATGCCAAGAGCTATTACAATGGAAAGTTGAGTTCTTTTCATACAAGTCACCTAGGCCACACTGTATCTCAAACACACCCTGCCGTCAAACTGTTTGCCACCGGGTGAATTCTCACCATGCCCTACTTTTTTTCAGAATGTACCATGTCTTTCCCCATCTCAAACTAAGACTCTCTCAATATATCCCCACGTTTCCAACTGCACTCGTTCTGTATCGATGAAACTCTGGCCGATATCTCTCCGATAAAACGACTTAGGGATAATCAAGTTGTCAACTCGCGCATATGCCTCTTTACGCGCTGCATCCACAGTGTCTCCGAATCCGGTCACGTGAGCGACACAACCTTTGTGCCCCTTCACCGTATATTGATCCGTGCCGCCCAAAACAGGTACCTTCGAAACCTCTTCAAAAAAATAATGTCGGATGATTTCTTCTTCGGTCACCGGTTCCCGAAAATAGATTTCGATATTTTTCGAGGCGAATTCCGGTGAAAGGTACTCGTATGGAAAGGGAGGAATGGCCACGGTCACGACGATGCCATAGCCTTTCCGGAAGCGGAGCGCGTGCGGAAGTCCGTTCGCCAGTGCCCACAAAAACTCACCCCACGGCGACGTGTGGATTTCGGCCTGCATGGCGGTCGAGGGATCGCCGAAGCGCGCCGTGGCTTCGAGTGGCCAAATGCCCTCGGCATTCACGATACAATTAATATCAAAATCGCCGCGGAAATCGATCTCCCGCAGATGCGGGGCGAGTCGGGCGAGTGTTTCTTGGAAGAGAACATTCGATTCGTCTTCGTTGTACCACATGAGCGTCCCCATTTCCGGCGTTTTCGGACCGACACCACCGGGCATCAGACTCTTGTGCTCAAGATTCATTTCGATCGGCCCAACCCAGTCCCGCCCGTTAAAATAACGACCAATACCGATCTCTATCCCCTCTATTTTCTGCTGCAGGTGAACATGATGACCCGTGTTACGATAGCGTTCCAAGATATTCATAACATCCTGACCATCTTGCAACTGACCGACATAGTTTGAAGTGCTCATATGCTGCAAACCATTCAGCTTCACCACCCAAGGCTGCCCAGGAGAAGCCCGGACGTATTGGATCGCCTCTTCCACCGATGAAAAATTGTATGCCGGAATCTGACGCACACCATACTTACCAAAAATCTCCTGACCATATGCCCGATCAGTTTCGAGTCGGTCTCCGAGCGCGCTCCCACCGACGACATGATACCCATCTGCACGCAAGGCATCTTGCTTTGCTCCGAATCCGATATCATCAAAAATAATGAGGCCATCCTTCCCCACCCATTCCAGTTCTGCCTCCCAATCGTCCACCAAGTCAACAAACCCCACACAGCAATCCTTGAGGGCAACTTCTTGTATGGACATTTTCACCTCATGCCCCTCGAGCCGCAGAATGGGTGCTAACTCATTCGCGATCAATTCCTGTGAAACTAATAGTATTCGCATAAACCGTCCTCATTCTCAATTATGAAAATCGAATTCTCAGATGTCGGCATCGCCACCAAGGTCTTACGACGTCCCGGTCAGAAAGCCAAGAAAACAAATTCTGAACAATCAGAGATACCCCGTTCCTGAGGATAAAAAAAATTGCCCCCACACAGGGACAACTTTCCACAACATTCCAAGAGAAGCACACACTACCAGAACACCGCCCCCCACTTGAAACAGTGAGGTGCGTAATTGCTGCGAAAGAAATATTCTTGCAAACATATCCGTCTTCTACTGGTTGTGCTTACCCGTACGAATACCTTACATGTGCTTCAGATGACATTTCACAATATTTTATTTTCTGTTTCGTTATTTTAACACAGAATGAGAAGATATCCAGATTGACATAACTCATGTCGTCTGTTGCCGTCTAGTCCGTCACACCAGTATCTCCCCTTTCAGCCAATAGTAGTGTGAAACAAGAAGAGTACACCATCTGAGAAAAAATGTCAAACAGATATTCCCTCGGTTCACAACTCCCTACTTTCTGCTACCCTGCGATCGTGAACAAAATCGCAGACTGATGTATACAAAAATATCAAGACTCAAGGATGAGCCATTTCGCCACAAGACCGGTGTAAAAGTGAGTTATGTCCGTCACCCAGACATAAAAAAAGACCCTGGGGTGAAAGACGGCATCTCTCATCCACCAGGATCTCAAAACCACGAACGGAACCCTATGCAACCAGCGCGGTAGCGAAAAGCATGCACAGCGTAGCGCAGAGTTTCAGATGACCGCCGACCACTTGTCGCAATAACACGCTCTCAAACCGCGCTTCCTCCTCATGATCCCGGAACCGATACCACCAGATACCAAGAATACTAATAAGCATGATGAAAATCGGAACCAATGACTCGATAACCGCCACCGGTGTAGCCGATGGTGCGAGGCTCAGTGCACGCTGTGAGGCGATTGTGGCTACAAGCGAAAGCCCTTCGGACAACAAAAACCAAAAAAAATTGTCTTGGATTAATGTGATGATACCCCGAAGTTCCCGAAAAACATGCCACGAGTATCGAAACGCCAAGATACTGACGGATCCGATCGAAGCGCTTCCACAAAACACAAGAAAGGTCCCCAAAAAATCACTCGTTGCATATGCTTTCTTGGCAAGTATCATGCTTAGTGAGAGTAGGAGCACGGCTCCGAACATGGGGAGAAAAAAATGACTCACCTGAATTTCTCGCACCACCTTCTGATAAAAGACCAAGATGAGTATCCCGGCGAGTGCCACTATCACACCGACATAGTATTCCACCGCAAGTACTTCCCCAAAAAGAATCCAGCCCAAGAATGGCACAAGAGGAACGCTGAAATTCCAAACTGTTTGAGCCAGTACTGAGTCATTGTCATGAAACAAAGCGAGGAAATAACAATAAAAGGACCCGATGAATACCAGCCCAGCCCCGACCGAAAACCAATACTCTTCCCCTTGTGGAAATGAAAATTCCACGATATTGAGAGGTATAAGAACAAGAGGAAAAGACTGAAACAAACCCGAGACCACTACAGCATCATATTCATTCCGATACCATCCTTTTACAAAATGACTATCGAGAACTGCAACACACGCCCACAGAAAGGGCGCAATCAACGCGACCACAAACCATGCTTCCATAGCAGATTCCTCTCTGTAAGGTGATTGTTAAAAAACTGTAAAAAAATGCTACAACTTTATCTGCATTTTGTCAAGAATTTAGATCATCACAATCAAAACAAAAGGGATACCGTAACCGGCACCCGTAAAAAATCCAAAACATCACATCCTGATGTTACGACTCCAGAGAGGGTGTCGCGTTGTCTGTATTTTCCGTCTCCGTCGGAGATTCTATCATCGCTTCATCCGCGCCAATCTCAGTATCTTCGGATGCATCATCTTCTGCTTGACTCTGTTGCATTTCCATATAGGTTTCCGGATCAGAGCATTCAACCTCTGAAATATCAGGATTGCACAGAGTGACCACACATTCTGGCTCTCCTGGTGGGCAGATCAGTGTCTCACAGACTGTTACATTCGGATCACACAATGAAATATACTTCGCGTTTCGGTGCAATAATTTGTAGTACGTCGTATCTTCTGCTGGATCTCCAGTGCAGGTCTCATCAACTTCAGGGTCACACAGAGAAATAAAACAGGACTCAATCATCGGATCACATGATACCTGCGTATCGACACTATACTCATGATTGACCAGATATCGGTTGTACGACAATGAAAGAGAACCAATCACAATCAATGTGAACACGGTAAACAAAATTTTTGACTGTTTATCCATACGTATATACGCAATTCAACGGTTGGTACTCACTGCACGCTTCCATTCTACCACAAAACACCCTGCTTCCTAAACATAAACACATCAAACAACCTCTATTGCGTATCTTTTGAAAACTGCACTCCGCGTATGGATAATCCACGCGCGCATCCATTGCCTTTCCCAATGCACGAGCTCCGACACCAACCACACCATAATCATCCGCAATCTGTCGATCAAGACGACGGAGAGTTTTTGACAGCAGTTCTTCACACTCCGGAAAAATGGAGATGAGTCCTCGTGTGTTCTTGAATTTGTTCAGAATTCTCATACGCCTTGCGATCGAAAAGAGTCCAAAAATATATGGACTTATTCAAAGCCTGTATACCGCATGCCATCATTCCAACGGAACACCAGATGATTTTTTTCACCCATCGTCAAAAAAAACGTCTGAGTGAAAATCCACTCAGACGCTCAAACCATAATCACCTCATTCCTTTGAATACCGCGTATAGGTAGCACAGACTTCTCCAGGACTCGGGGCACTGGCCGATGGGATCGGTGTGGTTCCATCACTCCGAAGACAGGCTCGAAAGATATGCCACTGTTTCTTCCAGGCATTGTTTTTGGGAATACGCCAGCAACCATCGCAGTCCATCTGGTCTTCATCGGTGTCTCCAGGCATGAGTTCCCTTGGTTCGATAGTACCGTATCCAATGGTTTGATAGAGTCCTCCAGTGGCGACGGGACTGCTCGCTTGGTAGGTGACGATGACATTGGATTGAGGAGCAGTTGCTCCGATATTGCGTATCCAGATACGAGGCTTGGGGGCAGCTCCAGTATTCGTCGTGCAACAGCCCACTTTGTCTTCAAAACGAGTGATGGTGAGAACAGGTGCTGGTC
>CAYRWQ010000036.1:0-4796 GCA_964428075.1 uncultured Bdellovibrionales bacterium | reverse complement strand
AGTCGAAATCCGCGCCTTCGCCGAGATGCATTGTTGATTTTTCCCGATCACTTTCGACAAAAAACACGTATCGCCAGACATTCCTTTCCTCATTCAGGTAGTCCCGAAGCGGCACGATCTCATCCGACACAAGATCGATATCCAGCTCCTCCTTTATTTCACGCACAAGGGTCTCAATTGGCGTCTCATTCCCCTCGCTCAAGCCGCCGAAAAAACCCCACTTATGTGGATTGATCAATGTATTGCCATCCCGCTTATGGAGCAAGACAGACTGGTCTTTTGGATTATACAGAAACCCGCCCGCAAAAAATCGTTCTCCTAACATATCCTTCTCAAGATATAACTTGTTGTAAATTCCCCCCCTTAAATTGACAAAGGCAACTGGCATTACTACCGTTTCATTACCTGTGGGGGTGATTTATCAGCCGCCACTCCCTTCTCGGAGGAGAAAGGTTGGCTGACGCAAGACTTGGAAAAGGGTTCAGTAGCGGCGAGCGAACAACCATGGGCTGGAATCATCAGCTCAACACTTACCCCAGACCCTTGCGTTTTTTTCGTTCCCATCACGCTTCTGAGGATTCCGGCGAACCGACAACATTTGTGACGAACGACGGAATATCAAGCACCATGGCACTTCTTATACTTCCTCCCTGATCCACACGGGCAAGGATCATTGCGATTCACCGTACTCGTGTTGACAATCGGCTTCTGTTCAATAGACGCAGGTAATGATGAATCACCCGAAACAGTCGATCCGGAGAACTGTCCCACACTCTCGTCTGCTCCACGAAACTCGAGGTTAACGGATGGTTTCGTAGTCAAAGAAACCGGTATCGCTCCCATCGGTTCGAGTTGAAGCAACGTCATAAGATACGTCTTACGCACACTATCGAGCAATAAGGTAAACAGATCATACGCTTCACGTTTGTACTCAATAAGGGGATCCCTCTGCCCATAACCCCGAAGGCCGATGCCTTGGCGCAGATAATCAATCTCATCAAGATGATTCATCCATAATTGATCCAGTGAACGAAGATACAAGGAGCGCTCGATGCGTTGCCATACTTCTTCCCCGAAATCATGTGCTTTCGCGATACACACCACCTTTGCTTCTCCAACCAAGTATTCTTTGAGCGCACTTTTCTTCTCCGCTTCGGTCTTCGATTGATCGTCGCGGATACTATCTAGTTTCTTTCGAGCGAGTTTCTCATCAAGTGTCGGAAACATCCCATTAGCTTCGGCCACAATAGTCTCAATGTTCCAGGTTGCCTCCTCGTTCACGCAATGGAAGGCAATCATACGCTCGAACTCTTCGCTGATCAGGTGCAGTGTTTCATCGCTAAATTTCTCAACGGTCAATGCGTGTCTGCGCCGACGATAGACTACTTCGCGCTGCTTGTTCATCACGTCATCATACTCAAGCACATGCTTGCGAATATCAAAGTTAAAACCTTCGATCTTTGACTGGGCATTCTCGATAGTCTTCGAAACGATACCGTTCTGTATCGGCTCATCATCTGGCAAACCAAGTGAATTCATAATACTTTTCATCTTGTCGCCACCAAAACGCCGCATCAGCTCATCTTCAAGCGAGACATAAAATTGCGTCTCTCCCGGATCACCCTGACGACCGGCTCGACCACGCAACTGATTATCAATACGCCGCGCCTCATGACGCTCGGTACCAAGGATAACCAATCCACCGAGCTCACATACGCCTGTGCCCAGCTTGATATCCGTCCCACGACCAGCCATATTCGTGGCAATAGTCACCGACCCTGCTTGCCCGGCACCCGCGATGATCGCTGCTTCACGTTCATGATTCTTCGCGTTCAAAACTTGGTGCAGCACCCCTTCGTGCTCCAGCAGAGTCGCCAAGTATTCCGACTTCTCAATCGCCACCGTTCCCACAAGTACCGGCTGTCCTTTCGTCCTGAGTTCTTTCACTCGATTCGCGATCGCACGAAACTTTGCTTCTTCGGTCTTATACACGATGTCTGGTAAATCTCGACGGATCATAGAGCGGTGCGTTGGTACCTCAACCACCTCCAATTTATATACCTTAAACAACTCCTCAGCCGAAGTAACAGCCGTTCCTGTCATACCCGCAATCTTCTTGTAAAGACGGAAATAATTCTGAAAAGTGATCGTCGCGAGTGTCCGTGATTCTTTTTGCACTACTACGTGTTCTTTGGCCTCGATAGCCTGGTGCAGCCCCTCACTGTAACGCCGACCCGGCATAAGACGCCCGGTAAAATCATCAACAATAATCACCTCGCCATCCTTCACCACATAATCCCGATCCAGTTTAAAAATGACTTCTGCTTTCAGTGATTGCTCGAGATGATGTACATACTGCACATTTCCTGAAGCGTAGATGTTCCCCATACCGAGCAATTTCTCAACAGAGTCCATGCCCTGATCCGTCAGCGTAACCACCTTCATCTTTTCATCCACTACATAGTCCTTCCCTGTTTGCAGTCGCGGAATGATACGCGCAAATTGTTCGTACAACCTGGTCGATTCAGCGTCAGGAGCGGAAATAATGAGCGGGGTTCTCGCCTCATCAATCAAAATGGAATCGACTTCATCCACAATGGCATAGTGCAGCTCGCGCTGTGCCATCTCAGAAACATCCGAGATCATATTGTCCCGCAAGAAATCGAACCCAAATTCGTTATTCGTGCCATAGGTGATGTCAGTTTGATAGGCTTCGCGACGCGTAATCGGAATCAAATTTTCCATCTCAATGCTCACTGCATCGGTATCATTCACGTGTGGCTCAAATCGAAACGAGGTCCCCTGATGACAAATACACGAAGTCGAAAGACCAAGAAACGAATAGATGCGCCCCATCCAATTGGCATCCCGCTTCGCCAAATAATCATTCACGGTAATCACGTGCACCCCTTTCCCATCAAGTGCATTCAGGTATACCGGCAAAGTCGAGGTTAATGTCTTCCCCTCACCTGTTTTCATTTCTGCAATCTTTCCCTGGTGGAGAACAATGCCTCCTAAAAGCTGTACGCCGTAGTGACGCTCACCAATCGTACGCTTCGCTGCTTCACGAACCGTCGCAAAAGCTTCTGGCAATATATCCTCAAGCGTTTCCCCTTTCGAAAGACGTTCACGGAACTCAATGGTCTTGTTCCGCAAGTTCTCATCCGAAAGAGCCTCGAAGGCCGGTGAAAGACGATCGATCACCTCGGCTGTCGGCTTCAATTTCCCAATCACTCGCTCATTTGATCCAAACAGTTTTTGTAGAAAAGACATAGGAGTTTCCTTCATTAAAGCCAAATGCCTGACTATTCTACCACCCTGTACCCAGCCAGTCAAAAAAGAAAAAACGGGTCGGCTGTTGTTCAGCCTTCCCGTCAAATTTCACTACGCTTCTCGTGCCGTATCCCTCATCCGTCACTCCATGAAGAACGACGGACTTCAGAATCTACCGGCATCGATGCGATGAAGCCAGTTTGTTGCGCACTTCCGCATCCCAGAAATCGGGATTTCCTCCGCGCTCATTATCTTCAGGAGATGAATGAGCGTTTGGGGCGATGCCGCGCCTTCTATCCTCTCTATCCACGCCTCGTGACAAGCGATGTGTCTGGCTATGTCGTTGTCTTCCCTTGCCAGTTGCCACCTCCGATTCTCGACGGCAGCGGAATATGCCGCTCCGCCCACATTGCCGACATCACACATTCCCCTCCGCCCAATCGGATATCTTGGCCTGTATTGTTGTAAATCGTCTCTTATCCTCCCGCACACTATGGGAAAATTGAGAGTAAAGACGATCGCTCGCAAAAATGGGTACGCGACGTTCAAGTCCGGGTTCACACTAAATCTCTTCCCAAAATCAGAAGCATACTGCTTCCAGAAAGGATTCACCTGAACCCGACCATCCACCAGACATCCCTTCGCTACCCGCCACATACCGGCGACCGCTTGCGCGATAGTGTTGGCATGCATATCTCTCAGCGACTGGTTCACGAGGATGGACCAAACAAGCGCTTCTTCGCACGACTGGACAGTCATGTCATCACCAAGCTGGCATGAAAGTAAATCCTGTTCATCCTCATCCAGAATCGGATCGAACGGTGTGACCTCTCTCAAGGAGTCATACCAGGGCAATACTTCCGTCACTTGCTCTTCTTCCATCGTCGTTCTCCTTTTCTGAAATGGAATGGTTAGTCAAAAATTTTCAAAGTTCTTGAAATTGCATAATACACCTAAACTCGAATAAAGTCAATATGTGGAAATAAAAAGTGGCTCACCCAAGCCACTGATACAATTCATCCCCCACAAAAGTTTTCTCCAGACCCGCCCTGTTCAGTCCCTATCCTCCAGGAGAATCGAGAGGAGTTCATTACGACCCTCGCCGGTCTTGGCGGAATAACGGACGACGGTCGCCTCGGGAAACATCGTACACAGCGTAAGCACATTCTTCGCCACGTCATTCTGTTTCCCCTTGTCAGCCTTGTTGGCGACCAAAACGATCCGGTGTCCCGTGTCCGCGAGCAAGGCATATGTCGCGTGGTCGGAGTCCTTGAGTCCGATTTCGGCATCCACGATGAGGACGAAACAGCGGAACGGGATCCCGGATTCGCCGACAAACCACGAGACCTGCTTACTCAGTTTCTCCTGTCGGTCCCTGGACAGTTTGGCGAAACCGTATCCTGGCAGATCGACGAAGTAGACGCTCTTATTGATAGAGAAATAATTGATGGCCGTCGTCCGTCCCTGGGTATTGCTCGAATACGCAAGCTTTTTCACCCGAACGAGCGAATTGATAACGCTCG
>CAYRWQ010000035.1:3224-4954 GCA_964428075.1 uncultured Bdellovibrionales bacterium | reverse complement strand
GCGGAGAGAGCGAGATTCGAACTCGCGGTAGGATTGCTCCTACGCTTGCTTTCCAAGCAAGTACCTTCAACCGCTCGGCCATCTCTCCCCGAGAGAAGAAAAAGGGAGTCATAGACCCTATGCTCCGTTTCTCCCCTATCTTTTCACCTTCCAGACTAGCGTACTCTTCGAATTCCGACAAGGTCGATGGTTCGCCGATCGGGAGTCTTCCCAAGAAAAACAACCGTGTCATCACCATCTGCCAGTTTGCCCAATTTTTTGGCTTCATCGATCATCCGATCGATATAATGGTCACGATCTGGATCGCCTTCAAAATTGAATGGCTGAATCCCCCAAACCAACGCGAGTTCATACCAGGTTCTTTTATTATCAGTCGCGACAAGCATCTCCACCTCCGGACGGAAATGCGAAATCAACCGCGCGGTCAGTCCGCTCATCGAGAGCAAGAGGATAGCCCGAGCATTGAAACTCTGTGTCAACTGATACGCGCTCCTGATAACGGCCGCATATTCAGTCTTCATATTTAAATCAAGTTCCTGATAGATATCATTAAACGGTGACTCTTCGGTCTTCCCGATAATCTCTGACATCATAGCTACCGTCTCAACTGGATATTTCCCCATGGCCGATTCTTCTGAAAGCATGACAGCATCGGTATGATCGATAACCGCGTTCGAGACATCGCTCACCTCGGCACGCGTCGGACGGATATTGTCTACCATTGACTTCATCATTTGTGTTGCCACAATCACCGGCTTCAGTGCCCGCAGGCTCTCGCGGACAATCTGCTTCTGTAACAGTACCACCTCGGATGTCGGCATTTCAATTCCAAGGTCACCACGTGCCACCATAACGGCATCTGTCGCTTTCAAGATAGACTTCAAATGTTTCAGCGCCGCCTTACGTTCGATCTTGGAGATGATTTTTGGAAGTTCAGCGTCCTCACCGACTATTTTCCGCATTTCATCGCGCGCAACATGAATATCCTCTGCCGATCCAACAAAAGACAACCCGACATAGTCCACTCCTTCCTTCAACACAAACGCCAAATCACTCAAATCTTTTTTCGAGAGAATCGGGAGGTCGAGTGGCGTATCTGGTAATATCACACCCTTCCGATTTTTGATACGACAATCAGTAAGCGCGGCGGCCTCGACAGCGTGCGCCCCATGTTTCGCAACTACTTGAAGAGCAATCAGCCCATCTTCAATCAGGATGGCATTCCCCACTTGCAATTGTCCAGCCATCTTGGGGACGTCGAGATAACAAATCGGCTGTTTAGATCGAGATTTTACAAAAGTCTCCCGATGCGAAATATCAGTCACATGAATGCGATCTCCTCTCTTCAGACTGATTTCTCGATCAACTTCCACGCGGATACGCGGCCCCTGCATATCGGCCAGGATAGCAACCGGAACGTGTAGTTCTTCCGAGAGTTCCCGTAACCGCGCAATGACTTTTTCGAACCAGACATATTCGCCGTGTGAAAAATTGAGTCGAGCGACATTCATACCAGCTTCAATCATACGGCGCAACGTCTCTTTCTCTTCCGAGGCTGGGCCAATAGTCGCGACGATTTTCGTATTTTTCATAAGAAGATATTTGTGTATTTCACAAAATGAAGTCTACAAGAGAAGCATGCCTAAGGCAAGGAAAACAATTTTTGCGTGTAAAAAAAAGACGGCCAGAGAGAAAAGATTCTTCTCTCTGGCCGTTCGTGATAGCTACCT
>CAYRWQ010000035.1:0-3124 GCA_964428075.1 uncultured Bdellovibrionales bacterium | reverse complement strand
TCCTCAGCTGTCCTACCCGTTGGAATCAGATACCCGTGCGGAACTCCTATGCTATCGTACACATACCCAGCGGCGGGACGATGCCCATGGACAGCACATCCATTCATCAAAACCGTCATAACAACAACGAGCCACAGACCCACTAATTTTTTCGCATTCATGACAAGCTCCTCGTCTGATTGATGGCAAAATTGCCAGAATTCCTGTCCCTGATATTCCAGGCGGAGTGAGAAATCCCGAAACGATCCGAGATTCCTCACTCCGCCCAAAACCCTCATTTGTCAAAGATCTTACCTTTCTATCTTTTGAATCTATATTATATACCTTATTATTAATAATGTCAAGCATATACAAAAGAAAAGGCCTATTTAAAGCCTTTCCTTTTGTATTCTTCTTTCGAATTAAGACAAGAGTTTTACGATATGTGTTGTTTCTTGCCAAAAAACGCTACAAATTGAGCTTTGCAACAATCCATGATGCTCCTGGCATTTCCCAAGCCTCACCCCCCAGTGCTTTCACGATCCCAACGATACTTACGATAATAAAAAACAAGTTTACAATCTGAATAAACATGATGCCGAGCATCATGGGGATAATCGACAACGCGATAACGATACCAACCCAAGCAATAAAGAGCGCCATACCCTGTTTAGCATGAAACTGAGCAAACCGACTCTCCTTAGCCGTCAATAAAGGGATAAGAAACAAAAGAGAGACATACGAAAGACACGCCACCACCTTATGTTTTCCGATGTCCTGTGGATCAAACCCCGATTGTGAATTCGTCTGACTTGATATACTCTCACCCCCGGAGACCTCTTGCTGCACCGTTTCTTGATCACTCATAATACTCTTTTTAACTTATTAAGATATTCCACCCTCCTCTAAAATACTCCTCTCTTCCATTTCTCGCAAAATTTCTTCAGGAATTGAATGGTTCTTTGGGCTCATCCCAGGATAACGCCACACACTAATAATCTTGATGTTTTTGGTCTGCAGCTCCTCCAATCCAACAGGCAGCGCTGTTTTCCAATCAGACTGTTCTGATGAAATGATCTGACCCTCTTGGAGCATGGCCCAAACTTCCTGTTTCCAAATCTCCTTGCCGTCAACGACTTTCGGCGATACTGGTCGCATCATCACTATAGTACGCGGAACGATACCCTCTTCTCGACGTTTCGGCGCACGGATTACCCAACGTACTTTCTGCGCGGACAGACCATACTGTCGCATCTTATGCTGCGCGTGCACCGTAAACGAGTACACCCCCGATCGGATATCCGTAGCAGGTTTCTCTGTCGTCTTTTTCTTGCTGGCGCGGAATCGTTCGCGAGCCTGTCGGACGAATTCCTGATAAGGAGACGACATACACTAAGCAGGGATATTCATATCCCGAAGCGCCGCGATGCGTTCTTCCATCGGCGGATGCGTCATAAACAACTTCGCCACTTTATTCCCCTTGAACGGATTGGCAATATACAGTGAAGCAGTTGCTCGATTCGCTGCTTCGAGCGGCTCCGTATCACCCGAAAGTTTTTGCAACGCGGAAGCAAGTCCTTCTGGATATCGAGTGAGAAGTGCTCCCGAAGCATCCGCGAGAAATTCCCGTTTCCGAGAAATGGCAAGCTGCATCAACATCGCCGCAATCGGAGCAAGAATGGACAGTATAAGTGCCACCACCAGAAAAATGACCTGTAAACGGCTGTCACTCTCCCGATCGCGATGCCCACCAAAAAAAGCCCAATGCCGAAACCAATCCGCAAGCAATGCAACAAAACCAACCAGAATAACTACCACGGTCGAAATAAGGGTATCCCGATTGCCAATATGAGAAAGTTCGTGAGCAGCCACTCCTTCAAGCTCTGATCGATCAAGACGAGAAAGTATTCCCGTAGTAAAACAGATGACTCCATGTTCCGGATCCCGTCCGGTCGCAAAGGCATTCATCGCCGTGTCATCGATAGTGTAGATCTTTGGAGTCGGTAGTCCGGCTGTAATCGCGAGATTCTCTACGATACGATAGAGTTCCTTATTATCTTCAAAAGCCACCAGCCTCGCCCCACTCATTGACAAAACAATCCTGTCGCTCCACCAATACGATCCGACACTCATCAATACCGAAAATAATACACATCCATACAGAATCGCACTCGAATTCATGGCCTGTGAGAAAACAAAGCCGACCCCAATGACAAACACCAAAAAACCGGTTACATACACCCAGGTCAAGCGGATATTCTTATCTTTCTCAGCGTAGAGAGTTGCCATATTTTTTCAAAAAATTCGAGATAGCTCCGCCAGTATAGCATTTCCGACTCGATCTGAAAACCTTGACAAGCCCGCTGCTTCTTGGAAGAACTCAATCAATATGATTGAAGTATACTCAGGATACCCGCCTATCGCATCCTCAAAACAAACAAAAAAATTTGGAAAAATAATCTCCCTTATTTTCATATCCCCGTGCCGTACGGTTCGCGTTCTCCTTCCCCCATGAAGAACGTCCATCAAAAGTCTCCCTCCGGCTACCTAGTGAGTTTCCGTGATGGTCACTGTGCGGATTTCGATCGGCTTAACCGGCTTCGATCCCTCTCCGCCCGGCTGAGTTGGAGCTCCAGCAATCATATCCACTACATCCATACCCTTGGTCACTGCCCCAAAAATCACATAATTTTTCGGCAATGGCATGTCGGCGTGCATAATGAAAAACTGACTCCCATTTGTATTCAAACCTGCATTCGCCATCGCGACCGTACCACGCGTATACTCACCCGAAAACGGCTCATCATTAAACTTATACCCCGGACCACCCATACCTGTACCAGTCGGATCGCCTCCCTGAATCATGAACCCCTTTATAGTCCGATGGAAAATCACGTGATCGTAAAATTTCTCTTTAGCCAGAAATACGAAATTATTGACAGTCACAGGTGTTTTCTGAGAATACAGTTCCACCTCGATATCACCGAGTTCGGTCTTCAACGTAGCGACATACTTCTTCGCAACATCGATCTGCATGGTTGGTGCGGATGCATAGGTCTTCTGAGTATCCTGCATAGGGGTTTGTGATGAAGAATGAATCGTTGATTCTGCTTGTGGCTTCTCTGTCTGTGTCGGCTGATCTTTT
>CAYRWQ010000034.1:0-5238 GCA_964428075.1 uncultured Bdellovibrionales bacterium | reverse complement strand
CAATCTCTTGATTAATTAGTTAAAGCATGGTATTTTCGAAAGTCCATTTGGACAAACGGCAACTTTACAAGGAGAACATTGATCATGTTAACCGATCAAGGATACAAGTCTGGTGATCCACGTCGCGTCGTCGCTCTTGTCGAGTCGGCTTCTGGGCAACCGCCGAATGAACTGCTTTGGGGATCGAAAGATCCCGCTGAGTCGCTCCGTATGTCGAAAATCATTGTGAATGGCGGCTGGCTCGCTCTTACGCTCAATGAAGAGGGCGCCAGAAGCTTCACTTACCTGAAAGGTGCTTCGGCCGGTGTTCGTGAGGCCTATTATATCAGCCGTTTCAGTATGGGAGGCATTTCGGAGGCCCCGATACTTGCCGGGCAGTTCCTCTTCGAATTCGAAGGTTGTCCGGAAAGCGCTTTTGCTTTGCATCCCGGTCTTGAAAATCGCATCTACTTCCGCATTGATGGACATCAGGACGAGCGTGTGGCGGCGTACGATTTCTTGACCGATGCGGAAATCGAAGATACCAGAAATCGGCTTTTGGCGCTTGCCGAACGCAAGGTTTGCCACCGCGCAACCATCGACAAGCTTCTCGAACATCTGAACCGTTAGGTTCTGCAACCATGGTCGCAAAAACAATGAGAGTCTGACCAGCTCTCTTTTCTTTTTTTATCTTTTTTATATCATGTTTTTTTGATTGATTCGGTCCTGACTTCGCCAACTACCCAGCTCAATAGAATCAAAAGACCCAGATTTCTCGGGTCTTTTGATTTTTCTGGGTAAGTGGTGTGAGAAAGGCCGGAGGGAGGGTGGCGGGTGTTTCGGATATGGTTTTAGATAAGCTATACTAGAGAAACGCATATGGAACAGGACAGAGACTTCCAATCAAAATTGACGAATATCGAACGAACGCTGTTCTTTTGGTGGTGGGCAAAGCGTATAGGTCTTTTATTGCTCGTGTTGGTCATATTGGGTACCATCGGATACTTTTTGGTTCAGAGGGGAGCATCGACACCAGCGTTACTTGTCGAGCAACCGGTGCAGCCACTGTTGCCTCTGGTGTATGAACCGGAACCAGTAGCGGTGCGAGCCGAGGAGAATGAAGCGCGTTGGCCGGTGCTACCCCCTCCACCGGATCCGAACATGGATTTGATCAAGACACAGGGCTGTGTGACCGATGGATTGCTGAATGGGTATGGCGGCGATGAGCGAAGTTCGGCGGCCATGATTAATCGTTCACAGTGTTATTATCTTCACCGAGCGCTTGAGACATGGCTCGAGCCACCAGATTTTGAGACCGCTTATAAGATGCATCGAGCCATCACGAAACCGAATACGGTGTACGGTATGTTCTTAGCCGAAGCATTGGATACGAAGGCGAATTACGCATATCCGGCTGAGAATCGCGATTTTGAGTTTAAGAAAATGTGTCGGAGAGGAAGCATGAATTTTTGGGGAGAGCATACGTGTAAACCGACATTGGAGAGCGCGGAATATCGGAAGTATCTGGATTATATTACGGAGCGAGCGATGGATCTTGGCGTGCAGGTTTTTTTGTTCGGCCAAGTGTTTTATCAGGATGCCTCTGATCTCAATCGGTCTCGCATGCCAGAAGTCATCGCGTCAATGCGGGAATACGCGGATTTTCGGGGTATGAAGATATTTATCGGTGCTCAGACGAACGACATTAAGGATGAGGCATATCTGCGGCAATTTGATTTCATTGAGGGAGGGGCTGGCATCGATGAGGCCGGGAATATCGAGAGTGGTCCATGCTTTTCTCGTTGGTGGAAGAAAACAGGGGATTGGTGTTGGGCGTTGTTGTGGCATCCAGAATACGCTTCGAAGGCAAATACTGTTTTGATTCATTTGGACTGGAGCGGGAAAGTCGGTGATGATATGAGTCGTTTTGTTCAGATGGACAAAGAGACACGAATCGGGACACTGACCAGATTGTACCGGTATTTCACTGTGCAGGACATGGGTTTTCTTGTGCCGATGATGGCGCGGTTGCATCGGGATAATGGTGGGTGCTATGGCGGGGATAAACATTTCTATTCCGCGAGTCGAAAATATTCTTGCAGTGATGAAGATGCGATAAACGCCTTGCTCAGGGCAAAATGAAACGTGAATACTATTGATATACTGCGATATGGAAGAAAGTAGGAGGTTTGTTCGGAGAGTGGAAGATTTCGTGTGTGCGCATTGCGGTACCGCGGTGACAGGGAATGGTTATACAAATCATTGTCCCGAATGTCTGTGGAGTAGACATGTCGATGTATCTCCGGGAGATCGCATGTCCACATGCAAAGGAGCTATGCCTCCAGTAGCAATTGAAATGGAGTCGGATATTTTTGTCATTACACAGCGCTGTGTGGTTTGTGGGCATACGCGACGAAACCGAATGGGTGAGACAGACAATATGGAGACCCTGGTGCGTGTCACCAAGGCTTTGGCGGACGAGAAAAGCAAGTGAAGAGTATTCACGAGGCTCTCAGAGTGTCTCTTGATATCACCAGCGATGAGTGCATTCTCTTCGTCTCCACTCTATTTCGTTTGGAAATGAATAGTACAGCTCCGCCCCACTCACTTTGCCGGTAAATAGGAGAATGTGATTTTTGAAAAGAAAAAGCGTATGAGACGGGCACGGTTTTTGGTAGTGGGTATTCTGTCGACCGTATTATTGTGTGGGGTGGTTTTGTATGGTTCGTATATTCTACGTGCATGGTCACCCTCGTTGTTTTCTCTACCGGGCGCTCTCTTTCAAACAGGAGATGATACGTGGGTACGAGTGACACGGATAGTGGATGGTGACACCTTCGAAATTGAAGGAGGGAAGAAAGTACGCTATATCGGTATCAATGCTCCGGAGTCAGTGCATCCGCGCCGATCAGCTCAGTGTTTCGGTATTGAGGCTTCACATTTCAATCAGGGTCTTATCGAGGGGAAGCGGGTACGGATGCAGAAGGATATTTCGGAGATGGATAGATACGGACGACTGCTTCGTTTTGTGTATCTTGAGGATGGGACATTTGTGAACGAACAGCTCGTACGGGAAGGGTATGCTTTTGCCTCCGCGTATCCACCAGATACGGCTCAGAGTGAGTTCTTCACTCAGGCGGAAACCAGCGCGCGTATGGAACGGAAAGGCTTATGGTCACCCGAGGCCTGTGAGAGGTAGCATAAGAACGCACAGAATACGTGTGAGTTGATTACCAGCGTCCTCTGTCTCCTCCGGTGAGATTTTTGAGAGCCTATGCCAAAACCGGCCTGAATAGCCGGTCTGACGGTGAGTTTTTCGTCAGTGTCATGCCAGATACTTGACTTTTTTTTTGGAACATGCTTTTCTGGAGGTGGAGTAGAGTTTGCAGTTCTTTATTCTTTGGGAGATGTGAGCCACGTTGCGCCCCCCTCGTTACGACAGCTCGTGTCCTGCCCTACCGCCCTGGATTACACTACCAGGGCGTTTTTTTTGTCTATTTTTGTATTTCTTGGGTGTGCATGGAGATATTCAGGTCTTTTTTGAGCTCAAATGACTCTACGTATTCTTGGTCTTTGGTTTTGAGGGTGACGGTGACTGGAATGGTTCCGGTACCAGATTGCTTTTGGATCAGCAGTCGATAATTGTCGGGAGTGATGGAAGTTGGGAGTGTGTATTCGATACCGGTCTCAAGTGTTTGGCCGATCAGTGCATCGACCTTGTAGCCGAACACGGTTCTTTTGAGATCGGTCGCGTCTTGACTGATTACCCCGCCAGTGTGTCGTCTGGATGGATCAATATATTTCGATCCGAGTGGGGTGAGAATTCGGGTATAGGTATGATAATCACTCGTGCGCCAGTCGCCACGTGTCGCTGTATGACGATAGGTGTAGGAGACATTGGCTTTTGGCGTGTCTCCGGTGAAATCGACCGTGTAGTTGAGGGAACGTTTGATATAGTAATCACTTTTGAGTGCTCCGAGATTCGCGTCCACCACCATGAGATAGTCTCCTGCCCATTCGGTCTCGACTCGACCGCTCCAGTGCACACTTTCGACCAGAGATTGCAGTTTCTCATCATGGAAATAGATCATGATATCTTTGGTACGCAGCTCCTCTTGTGAGAAGTCGACGAGTTTGGGGATTTGATCTATGTGGTTGATGCGTTTGATCATTTCTGCCGCGATTTGTTTCATGACATTCTTTCGATTTTGTTTGAATTCGGCAGGAATCTCAATGTCTTCATTGACGAGAAACTTTTTTTCGACAGCCTCTTCAAGCATGATGGTACCGTTTGTACTGGTGAATGTTTTGATCTCGGTATTTTTGGAGAAGACCCCATTCGCGTAACTGAAACTTTCTACCGGGACGGTAATCGGTCCGGTGAGGTCAAGCGCGCGATTGAAGACATCGGCATTGACCGCGACCACGGCTGTAAATTTTTCGCGACCACCACCGAGTCGATAGAAATACTCAGCCTTCTGTGCATTGGTAGGGAAGTCGGGTGAAAAATTCGAATCATGTAGCAACCAACGTTTGGTTTGAGCATAACGCTGGAGTGGCCAGGGTGGGGTGACATTGATGTCCGCATCTTTGATCCGTTGATCGAGCAGGTTGGCATCTTCAACCATGGTGGAGATGATTTCCGCGTTTTTCACTTTGATGATAGCGTATTGCCCCAGGAAACCACCACCAGGACGGAGCTCATGATTATTCTGTAGCAGGAGGAGGAAAACGCGTACCTGATTGTCGCGGAGGGTGAGTTCTTGGACGAGTTGATTGACCACTTCGATTTCTTTTTTGGTGTCTGGTTCGATCGGAAGGAGTTTGGAGACTCTTTCGAATAGAGCGAGAGAACCGACAGCAAGCTGCATCTTATGGGAGCGGAAGGTGAGAAAAGCCGCCCAGATGAGGCCGAGTGAGCCGATGATGATGGCGATGATTATGAGACGTTTGCGCATATGATTGGTAGCATCACGTGTGAGAGGTGAAGATAAAATTGTACTTTTGAGTCCATTGAATCCGATTGAAGGCAATCTTTTCTAGTCTATCAAGCTTCGGCGGTCTTGGAAAGTCGACCTGTGTCTGCGCGTTGCCCGACTTTACGTTTTCGTTCCCTATGCTACAATGGCGATGTTTCTGGGTGTGAGATCAGTCAGGGGTGAGGCTGTGTTTGGGTGTGGAGTGTATTTCGGTGCCGTGGCATGATAGCGGGTATAGTAGAGTGGTAATATGTGACCTTCCCAAGGTTAAGACACGGGT
>CAYRWQ010000033.1:0-6025 GCA_964428075.1 uncultured Bdellovibrionales bacterium | reverse complement strand
TCTCATGCCGGTACGGCACCCTATCACACTCGTGACGAACCCGCCCAATTCCTTTTCGGGGAGGTATCTCTCACCTTTCGGATTTTGAATTCCGAATTCTGGCGGAAGCGAGAGGATTCGAACCTCTGATACCCTTTCGGATACGACAGTTTTCAAGACTGTTGCCTTCAACCACTCGGCCACGCTTCCTACTCGAAACATTCCCTATCCTAACAAGCAGAGAGGAGATTGTAAACATTTTATGGTATAGTAGAAAGAAAGATACCCTAATGTCAGTGTAAGCTCGTATGGCTCAATCACACTTATCTCCATATTTCGGGAACATACTTCTTGAGTGGAACGCACCCGAACACGATACGTTCAGTCTTGGCCCAAAAGCACGAATCATCGTCACATTATCCCTGATCACCATCATTGCATGGGCGCTCTATACCAATAGTCCACTCATGGCTATTACTTTCATTCTCGTTGGCATCGTTGGCTATCTCCTCCATATTTCCGAACCAAAAACATATCACCTCGCCCTCACGGAAAAGGGCATCCTCGCGCACAACGAATTTTATGCCTACGATTCCATTCGGTCGTTTTTCATCCATACCGATCCGCCTCTAAGCGGCCTCCTCTCCCTCCGTACCCGAGGAAAATTGAACCCGCACGTCCATATCCCTCTCGCCGACCTTGATAAAAGCACCATACGACTCTTTCTTCGCGAACACATCCCGGAAGAGCCACATGACCCGAGCATGATTGACATTCTTGAACGATTGCTGCATATTTAAACTTGTTTTCCGTATCTTAGTTATCACACGGAAAACATGTACACCGTTTTGCGCTTGTAGCTCAGTGGATAGAGCGTCTGGTTGCGGTCCAGAAGGTCGTAGGTCCGATTCCTGCCAAGCGCACTGGCGAATACACCAGCAACCCCGAGAGAAAAACTCTCTTTATATTTCTGATTTTGCGCACGCCCGGTTTTTTCTGAAAAAAGGAAAGGGCGTTGTTCTCTCGGGGTTCTGCCCTCCAAGGATTCTAGCAGTGCATAGGGCTTAAATTCGAACTCGACGAAGCGAAGATTTTTTTGGGAAAGGACTTGTTCCGGATCATTTGTTTCGGAAATAGGTTCGAGCTTGGTACAATAGATACACTTAAAAATCCGGACCCGCGATGCCACTCACAAAAGAGTACCAGAGCGGATCGCCCGGTTTTTTCAACAACAAAACGTCCTCGTCGTATAACGGATAAGACACCTCCCTCCGAAGGAGGAAACGCAGGTTCGACTCCTGCCGAGGACACCAACAGCGAACTAATCGGCTTTTTTGAAGCCAACATGCGGGACGCGCGAAGCGCGTCCCAATGGTTTCCACCTGAATTTCTCCCAGAATCCAAAGGGGATTTCACCGAAAATGAATCTAAATCCGGCGCGCTTTCGCGCACCTGTTTTTCGCCGAGATCTTACATTCGGTACATGAGGATTCGTCGTGTATGCCCTAGCTTTCTGTGCAACATCCAAGTATACGGGTGATGCACAGGTATTGAAATATGAGGAATGGTTGACACGAGAGAGTAATGATGATACTTTAGCAGAAAATCAAGTCATAGTGACTTGATTTTTTTAGGTGGTACCTTGAAAGGAGTAGACTCATGAACAACGCAGTTAAGAACTGTCCGCAACAACTTTCGACCGAACAAATCAGTGGATTGCTTCGCTCACAAAGATGCGCGCTCGCCTTGAGTAACGGCATCAAGTCGGACTTGCTCGCAGACGACTCGTTCGGAATCCTGTATCAGGATCCGGACACCGGCATGCCATCGAACATGTCTTGGCGTTTCTCTGCCGCACTAAAACCGCGACGGACGTTTATCGGGGTAGTACGCACGAACGGAAACCCCTGGATCTTCACGATTCACGGACAAAACCGAGCTGCATTGTGTACGCAGTTGATCTTACTGATGTCTTCGACACTCGGGGTCAAGATCGAATATGAAATTGTGGGCGGACGGCGAGAAACCGAAGCCTACTGGCAAGACTTCGACGACTGACATCGAGTTCTGGTGCAAGCATCCAACCCGAGCCCCTGGTAGAACACTTCTCCTTGGGGCTCTCATTTTCTCTCGGATGAAAATTTCGTAAACACTTGTATCCTTTTCTTCATCTCCGAACCCTGCTCTGCAGCACAATATTCTCGGGACTCAAATCCAAGAAACTCTGTAGTCACGATCACATCACGGATTCAGACTCTCCGTGCTCAGAATCGATATATTTCGTATACACTGCCGAAAGCCGAACGCTCATTGGTCCTGGTTTTCCGTCACCAATGACGTGCTCATTCACACGAACGACTGGTACGATACCCTTACTACTTCCGGTCAGCAAAACCTCATCAGCCGCAAGCAATTCCTCAAGCGCAATACTCCGCCACTCGGTCGGAATACCAGATGCCGCGGCCAACTCCATGACAATCCCCTGTACGATACCCCAGAGCACTTCTTCGCGCGGCGTGACCAAACTGCCATCCTGTACGAGCAACACATTCCCCTGTGACGCTTCGGAAATCACTCCATTAGCAACGTAGAGCGTATCAAAAGCTCCCTCACGTTTCCGTCGTCCGAGATCCCAGATGGAGACAGCATGATTGGCGAATTTCACTTGTGGGAGATAGCGCTCATACGGTAAAGTAATCAATTTTACCCCTTCCTGATAGACACTCTCCGGCAAACGATGTCGCGCTTCCGTGAGAATATAGAAGGTCTCCCGACCCGACTCGGGGGTGAAACCATTCTCACTCGGTCCACCCGAGAGTACGGTTCGTAACACGAGCTCTTGGGTTGGTGAAGCTGCGATCAACTCGGCCAAAGCCTTTCCATAGGCTGCCTTGTCCAACGGAACCACCAAGCCCATTGACTGAGCCGAAGAAACCAAGCGGTCATAATGCCGCTCCCAAAGGAAGGCTCGGCCATGCTCGGCCACCATCACATCAAAAATAGTAAATCCACGCAACATCCCAAGATCGGAAGGGCTAAGCGTTATGGTATCAACCGCTACGATTTTCCCCTTGTAAAAAGCCGGAAGTTGAAACTGCATATTCAAAAATTGGTCACAGTGGTAAGCGTCTTCGATAACCCATTATACGCATAATCCCCCCCTGAGACGATATTGACAACAGTATGTTTTCAAGCTATATTACCTCGGTAGTTTGTTTGACAATCTCATAATAAAGGCAAGGGTAGCAAAGAAACAACCAAGACTTGGAGAAAATCATGCTTCCGAACACGAGATCCGTTCGCATCACCGAGAGTAGTACAGGAGAACCCGGTGCAATATTGGCAGTAGTAACATTCGAAATCCGCTTGCAGCCCTATCACACAGCGTACATCATGGCAGCGATCAGTACAGCAAGAAAACAACGAAAGATATGTCCTCGGTGTGCCGTCGACATGACAACAGGCATTGAACTTGTATTTCGGCAATATGGAAGATCTCAAGTGGATCAAGATGAGATCCGGAAATTGTTGAAGTTTCTGGGTATCAACTTACCCACTGAAACTCAACCATAAAGATCTGAAAATTTTTTTTCTTACTCCCTGCCGTTCGCCATTCATCCGGACTCCGGATTTCGCTTCCCCCCGCTTTCAATCAGCGGGATTTTATTTTCTTCACTGACCCTTTTCCCCCCTTTCACTCCCGAAAAAAAATTTGAGGGCGGTCTCTTTCCGCGCTATACTCCTTGTACCACCGTTACATGCCCACTTCTATGACTCTCGACACTCCCCTCTCCGATCTTGCCCTCATCAAACCCCAACAATACAAAAAACTGACTCATCTTGGAATCGTCACGATTTTTGATCTGTTCCTCCATTTTCCCAGCCGCTACCAAGACTACTCGCAAACACTGCCTCTCTCCGAAGCTACTCCCGGCACGCAAGCCACCTTCACAGGCACGCTCACAGAGTTCACCGTGCAAAGAAGTTTCAAAAAACGCATGCTCCTTACGAGTGCCAGACTCACCGATGATTCAGGATCCATCCGCCTTATCTGGTTTAACCAAAAATTTATCGGCCAAATCCTCGCTCAGGACATGGAAATTCGTATCTCAGGGAAAGTAACCAAAGACCGCCTTGGCCTCGTCATTTCCAATCCCGCCTTCGAACGCGTGTCACGCGATGCCACTCATACCGCTCGTCTTGTACCAACCTACCCAGAAACTCACGGCATCACTTCAAAATACCTTCGCTACCTCATCGCGACGCTTTTCAAAAAATTCGAAACCATCCCTGATCCTCTCCCTCCCAAACTGATCAAAAAACTGCATCTGCCGTCTCTCCATCGTGCGCTCTTCGATATTCATTTTCCAAAGAACCGGGAAGTCTCACTCGTCGCGAAAAAACGCTTCGCTTTCGATGAAATGTTTCTACTCCAACTGAAGGCGCTCGAGATGCGGACGCTCTATCAAAGCGCGTATGCAACTCCAATAGTACCTCGTCGATCCAACACACAGTCTTTTGTTGCTTCATTCCCCTTCACGCTCACCAGATCTCAAAAAGCAGCGGTGTCATCCATCCTGTCTGATCTCGCGCTTGACCGACCCATGAATCGGCTCTTAAACGGTGACGTGGGATCCGGCAAGACCGCGGTGGCCGCTCTCGCTCTCCATGCCGTCTCACTCTCAGAAAATCAATCGGTACTGCTCGCCCCAACCGAAGTGCTCGCCCGACAACATTTCGAATCCCTCACGCGCCTCTTCGCGCATACCCATTTCCAAATAGCTCTCTACACCAAGAGTTATCAAATACTCGGCCAAGAAAAAGTATCGAAAAAGACTCTGATCTCCGCGCTCAAAGCTGGCATACCCAGCATCATCATCGGCACGCATGCTCTCCTAGAAGATACAGTCTCGTTCCGTTCCCTCGCGCTCGTCGTGGTCGATGAACAACATCGCTTTGGCGTTGCCCAACGTGCCCGGCTCCAAGAACGTAGTTTAAACACTGATGACGGTCAAACATCGACGGTACCTCACTTCCTTGCCATGACAGCCACCCCTATTCCGCGTACACTCGCTCTCGCTTCTTTTGGCAATCTCGACATCTCATTTCTCACTGAAATGCCAAAAAACCGAAAACCCATCATCACGCGCATCGCTCGAAATCAAGCGGATCGAAAAAAGATTGAGGACTTCATCAGACAAGAAATCAAAAAAGGCCGCCAAGCTTTCATCATTTTTCCCCTCATAGAAACTTCACTCGCACTCAAAGATGTCAAAGCCGCCATCGCGGAACACGAAACATTGGAGAAACAAATTTTTCCTGATCTCAAGCTCGGACTCATTCACGGAAAAATGAAATCCCGAGAGAAAGAGGATATAATGAAGGCCTTCAAAGAGCATGCTTTCGATATCCTCGTCGCGACATCTGTCGTTGAAGTTGGTATCGATATACCAAATGCCTCCGTCATAGTCATTGAAGAAGCCGATCGATTTGGACTTTCACAGCTCCATCAATTCCGAGGACGCGTCGGACGAAGTGAATATCAGTCCTATTGTTTTCTCATGCCCGGAGATCAAGCCTTGGCCGAAAACAAGCGGCTCACTGCCCTCGAAAAAAGTAATGATGGATTTGCCATTTCCGAAACCGACCTGGCCATTCGTGGTCCCGGTTCTTTTCTGGGAATACGCCAATCAGGTCTTCCAGATGTCGCCATGGAAAGCCTCACGAACCTCAAACTCGTTTCACTCGCTCGTGCTGAAGCCGAAGCTCTGCTCAATGAAGATCCCCAGCTTCAGCAACATGCACTCCTCCGTCAGTCTCTCACCCGTTTTACCAATCAAGTACATATGGAATAAACACGGGGAAAGCCAAATGCCTCCTGTCCAATATCCTCGCATGTGCCCAGATGGATGTGTCACATACGCGCCAGACCATTGTATGAACACAGGTATACACCAGCCGGAGATCAATAAATCATCAGACACAATGTAGGAACCTTGACAGCGATCAAAAAACATACTACATAAGTACTTGTACCTTGACAACG
>CAYRWQ010000032.1:4404-6057 GCA_964428075.1 uncultured Bdellovibrionales bacterium | reverse complement strand
CAACTTCTCATCTACGAGATAAGAAATATGAACCCAAAACAAGTGCCAGTCTGAATAAACAAAAAGCCCGAATATCTTTGTAGATAACGGGCTTGCAATTAAGGACACCTCAGAGGCCTCATCACACTGGTAAAGCCGAGACACGAACCGCCCCAGAAACAGCCTGCATGAACAATTGTTGGCACTTTGGCTGGTCAGGATTTTCCACTAAACTCCCGGAAACTCGCATGAAATCCGCGTCGTCGCAGACGAGGTCGATATCGACACGCACTATCTTTCGTTCCCGGCGTATTTGCTCGATCACTACCGCAATCCAGATGACCCATTGCAGCAAAGTCGTTGGGGATTCACTCTCCTCTCCCCGTAAGTGAGCTACACGGCTCATCTGGTATTCTGCGAGCAATCCTATCCCTACCGGGTACAAGAGTGTCGCTGCAAACAACTCCCCGGGACTCACACCCTGAAGAATGGGCAAGCCCTTCTGCCACATCGCGTAGGTGATGGCGGTTGTGTCGTACGCGGCAGTACAGCGCTTGACATCAAATGCATGCAGTAAGGTTACTAACTCTCGAATCCGATCAGAATCTTGCCCGAATGCCGATTGAATATGCGACCACACAAGCCGCACAACTCCCTCACTATTCAACTCGGGGGCCCGAGCTGTTTGACAGTGGCGAACAGCCACATCCAAATACGCAGCAAGCGGCTCTCTAGGCACAACAGATGCAACAGACCCACGAAAAGGAGAGGGTTGATAATATCTTACCTGAGACATGATATTCCTGCCTTTCTGGCCAAATCCGGCCAAAATAACTGAATCAAAGAACCAGATGGACACGTGCCAGCCCACCATGCACGAGTAATATACACCAAAAACAAAAATTGTCAATACCAATCAGGTGTCGACGGCCACACTACGACACTCCCATGATTTGTAGGGCAATTTGACGAGGTCGAGCCTGATCAAGCTCAACGACAAAAACCCGCTGCCAAGTACCAAGCTGTAATCGTTTCCCAAGAACATTCAGCAGTGTCGAGGTCGGCAAATGGATAGCCTTATTGTGAGCATGCCCGTTGATATATTCACCCGGTGACATATGTTCGGTTCGAATCTCAAAATTATCATGCAGATATTTGTATGATCGTGGAGCGAGTTTTTCAAGAAGCACCTTCATATCCTCAATCAAAAGCGGCTCCGCTTCATTCACAATGACAGCCACTGTGGTATGTAAACTCTGAATATTAATAACACCATCTTTGATACCAGAGGCTTTGATCTTTTTCTGGATCTTATCAGTGATATCTATAAAGTCGAGTGTCGCGGTCGTCGAAAGCTGAATGATTTGATTCACGATACGCATAATATACAATACATCTCAAGGATTAGAATGAGCCCCCAAGAATGAGACCTTACGGCTAGTATCCTCACTAGTATACCAGTTACCCTTTTTTTGGCTAGAATGAAAATATCACTCGTTCCACTTTCTGGCAAGCAGGCGATACCCCTCATGCTCCTTCATCCACATCTCAGGTCATGATGCGCCCTAGAGCAATGTAGCTTCCATTTTTCTCCTAACCTGCTACACTTGGCTTATAATAAACCTCGTTTGATATTTTTGACGTACCCGATCGGTCATTTTGTATTCTGTTCGC
>CAYRWQ010000032.1:0-4304 GCA_964428075.1 uncultured Bdellovibrionales bacterium | reverse complement strand
CTGCTCACCGCTCTCGGCCGACCAGAAGAACTCTTAGCACGTGCTAAAGAACTCGGACAAACCGCACTTGCCCTCACTGATACCTCGGTACTCTATGGCGCGGTAGAATTTTATACCAAAGCCAAAGAGTACGGCATCAAGGCCATCATCGGAGCAGAAATGTATGTTTGTCGTGACCTCCACAGTAAAAATAACACCGCCGAAGACCGTCGCCGAAACACCATCGTTCTCCTCGTTAAGAACGAAACTGGCTACAAGAATCTTCTCAAAATCATCTCCATCGCCCAACTCGATGGTTTCTACTACAAACCCCGCACCGACAAAGCTCTACTCCGCCAATACCACGAAGGGCTTATCGCGCTCTCTGGCTCACTGCAAGGCGAAGTGCCTTCCGAGCTTCGATATGGTGACTCTGATCGCGCCAAGCTGACTGCTCTCGAGTATCAGGATATTTTTGGAGCCGAAAATTTCTATCTCGAAATCCAACCCCATCCCGATCACGAAGTCCAAACAACCGTCAACCAAGGACTCATCGCACTCTCCCGTGAAACAGGCATCCCACTCGTGGCCGCCAATGATGTGCACTATGTCCGACGTGAAGACGCACCCGTCCAAGACACCCTCCTCTGCATCCGCGACAACAAACGTGTCGATGACCGAGATCGTTTCTCCATGATGTCGCTTGATCTCTCGCTCCGCAGTTCCGAAGAAATGATAGATGCTTGTGCGGATTTCTCAGATGCCATCGAAAACACACAAAAAATCGCTGACGTCTGCCATTTCTCCTTCACTTTCGGTATCAACCACCTGCCCGTCTACCCACTCCCTGAGGGAATAACTCCTGATGGCTGTCTGCGCGAGCTCTGTCACGCTGGTTTCCTCAAACGCTTCGGGGATATCGAGGCTACTGAGGAACAAACGCAACGGCTCGAATACGAATTAGATATCATCGCCAAAACCGGCTTTGCATCGTATTTCTTGATCGTGCAAGATTTTGTGAATTGGGCAAAAAATCACAGTATCATCGTCGGACCGGGTCGCGGATCGGCAGCTGGTTCTTTCGTAGCCTATCTGACCGGTATTACGAACCTCGACCCAATACGCTTCGATCTCCTTTTTGAACGTTTTCTCAATCCAGAACGTATTTCCATGCCGGACATCGATATGGACTTCGCGGACGATCATCGTGAAGACGTCCTTGACTATGTGCGTGAACGTTTCGGGGCCGACCATGTCGCGCAAATCATCACCTTTGGTACCATGGCAGCTCGCGCAGCCATCCGAGATGTCGGACGCGCCCTCGGAACCCCGCTCTCGCTCTGCGACCAGACCGCCAAGATGATTCCTATGTTCACTTCGATCAGTAAGGCGCTCGAAGAAGTGTCCGAATTCAAAACACATTACGAAAACAATGCCGAGGTGCGTCGTCTCGTCAACAATGCGCAAAAAATTGAAGGCCTGGCTCGTCACGCCTCCATGCACGCCTGCGGTGTAGTAATCACCAAAGACCCAGTCACCGAATATACACCACTCCAGCGTATTTCCGGTTCACGTGAAGGCGTGGTCACCCAATACGCCGCCTCGACTAAAAACAACGCGGTCGAAAAAATCGGCCTACTAAAAATGGACTTCTTGGGTCTCAAGAACCTTACTATCCTCCAAAACACACTGCGTATCGTCCGCGCCCTCGGAAAAATGGAGGTTCTCGCCAAGACGCTCCACCTCGATCTACACACGACCTCCATCTCCGACATTATGGACAAGCTGCCAATCGATGACCTCGCCACCTATCAGGTGCTCCAGGAAGCTCGCACGACCGGTGTGTTTCAACTCGAATCAACCGGCATGAAACGCTATCTCAAACAACTCAAACCCACCATCTTCGAAGACATCATCGCTATGGTCGCCCTCTACCGACCAGGACCAATGGAATATATCCCCGACTTTATTGGTGGCAAGCATGGCACCAAACAGGTTGAATATCTTCATCCAAAACTCAAACCGATACTCGAGAACACCTACGGTGTTGCTGTGTATCAAGAACAGCTCATGCAAATCGCGCGCGATCTCGCAGGGTTCTCTCTCGGCGAAGCTGATGTGCTCCGCAAAGCGGTCGGTAAAAAAATAAAAGAACTGGTTGCCGAACAGCGCACCAAGTTTATCGAAGGTTGCGTAAAAAACGACATTACCAAACACATCGCAGAACAAGTCTTTGACTTTATCGAACCGTTCGCCGGCTACGGATTCAACCGTTCCCATGCCGCATGTTATGCCATGATCGGATACCAGACCGCATATCTCAAAGCACACTATCCAGCCGAATTCATGGCCGCACTCCTCACCAGTGACCAAAATGACACCGATCGCATCGCAATCGAAGTGCGCGAAGCCAGAGAAATTGGACTTGAAGTCCTTGAACCAAATATCAATGAAAGCTTTGAGGACTTCGCGGTCATCCGAGGCGACGATGGTATTGAACGTATCCGTTTCGGCCTCAAAGCCATCAAAAACGTCGGTTCAGTCTGTGCTCAAGAAATCGTCAAAGAACGCGAACGAGGAGGAAAATTCGCCACCCTGGAAGATTTCGTCGAACGCGTCCAAACAAAAGATCTCAACAAGAAATCTGTTGAGGCACTCACAAAAGTCGGTGCTCTCGACACACTCGGTGAGCGTGAACAAATTCTCGAAAGCATTGATGCAGTCATTCGATACGGTAAGCAATCCTCCACTCTTGCCGAAACCCACACGCAAGGTCTCTTCGGTGCCATGCCGCTTCCCAAAACCAAGATCAGTCTAGCCCGCGCTATCCCGGCCTCAAAACAACAACGCCTCATATGGGAGAAAGAATTGCTCGGCCTCTACGTCACCGGACATCCAGTCTCCGATTATCGCCACTACTTTATGGAAACGACGACGCCGCTTGCTGAAATAGAAAAACAAGAGCCAGAAACTCGCATCCGTATCGGTGGTATCGTGACCGCCGCAAGACGCGTTATCACCAAAAACGGCCATCCGATGTTTTTTATCGGACTCGAAGATCTCACGGGTCGTGCCGAGGTGCTCGTCTTTGGGAAGACCGCCGAGCAAACCGATGATTTTTGGAGAGAAGACGACATCGTCATCATCGATGCCCGCGCTTCCTATAGAGATGGACAATGGCGCTGTATCGCCGAAAGCGCCGAACGCCTCTCTGCGGATACCCTCTCTCAATTTGAACGTATCCGGATCACCCGAGCAAAATCCGCTTCCGAAAACAATGCGGACAAAACCCCACAGCTATGCATCACCATGACAAAACAGGCAGATACACACTTGATCAGTGCGCTTTCCGCATTTCTGCGAACCGTCAAAGGAGGATCAACACAGGTATTCGTCACCGTGCACGGTACGACCATTGAGACTCCCTTTCATATCGACACCGATGAGGCTGTCCTCAAACAAATACGGGAACTGACGGGAGTGGAATCAATCAGTGATAGCCACACATTCTGATACTCATCACTCTGTTTTCTCCTCACCCTTCTTCTCTCACTCTGTATGCATAAGATCAATCAACCGATAAGACGCATCATCGTGATCGCCGGGCCAACTGCCTCGGGCAAGTCAGATGCGGCTATCACAATCGCGCACCACCTAAATGGAGAAGTCATTTCGGCCGACAGCCGTCAAGTATATCGTGGTATGGATATCGGCACCGGAAAAGTGACACGAGATGCTCACACTCCGCCTTCGCGCGACACAACCACAGAAACCGCACTCAACTTCTTTTCTCAAGGTATCAGACATCACCTCATCGATATCGCTAATCCCAACGAAGAATATAATATTTCGCACTTCCTTCGCGATGCCCGCTCTGCCATCGACGATATCTATTCCCGAAGCAAACAACCGATCCTGTGCGGTGGAACTCATTTCTGGATTCAAGCACTGCTCGAAGACACCGCGCTTCCTTCTGTCCCGCCCGATCCTGTCTTCCGAGAAACTATCGCTCAAAAAACTGATGATGAGCTGTTCGCGTTACTAGAAACCCAAGACCCGAAACGAGCCAAAGCCATCGACCGAAAAAATCCATTTCGTCTCATGCGTGCCCTGGAGATCGTCAACGCGCTCGGTGCGGTGCCACCAATCACCCGCCATCCACGACACGCTGCCGATCCTGATCATGCTTACGCAATCATGGTTCTCAATCCGCCGAAGAGTATTCTTCACCAACGCATCCGAGAGCGACTCCTTGCTCGTTTTGAAATCGGGATGATCGACGAGGTGATCCGTCTCCACGCGCAAGGAACACCTTGGGAGCGACT
>CAYRWQ010000031.1:1809-6428 GCA_964428075.1 uncultured Bdellovibrionales bacterium | reverse complement strand
AGTTTTTCTCCCCTACGAAACGGCTCTATCTACACTTCTCAGTGTTTCCATGAGTCGCATATAGAAACGCAGATTGTGTAGTGAAGCCAGGCGGCCAGCGAGTGGATCAGCCACCTTAAAAAGATGCTTGAGATAAGCACGTGTGTATTGTCGACACAGACCGCAATCACACGTTGGATCGACCGGTGAAAAATCCTCTCTGAATTGTTCGTTCTGGATATTGATGGTTGAGTAAAAATCTGTATTCTCTCCACCCTCGAGGACTCGGGAAATCGCTCCTCCCAAAGACGCACTCGACGCACAGAGAAATAAACGGCCATGGCGACCTTCGCGGGTTGGGATCACACAATCGAACATATCCCAGCCTAAGGCGTGACAATGGACGATATCGGACGGGGTGCCAATGCCAAGCGCAAAGCGCGGTGCGTTTTCAGGAAGAGCGATGGCGGTCGCCGACACAATATCCTCCAGAAAGTTTCCTTCGCCATCGATATGCCGTCCGCCAAAACCATACCCATCAAACCCAATAGCGGCAAGGCCAGCCGCGCATCGCTTTCGCTCATCGATATATATCCCACCCTGCACGACACTCAAAAGTAATGGGCGGGTCGCTTCCTCGAAACCACGCGTCTCGCATTGCCGCTCGTATTCAGCCCGGCAACGCACCGCCCACGCGAGAGTTCGATCGACCGCTTTCACAATCTCCTCTCTCACAGTATCGTTCGGTCGCGGATCATCGAGACACACGATCATGTCCGTCCCGAGATCAAACTGAATAGCAATTGCCTGTTCCGGCGTAATAAAATGCTTCGACCCATCAAGCACTGAGCGAAACTCCGCACCATCATCGGTGATCTTCCCCATCTCGGTGTGTTTGTGAATCAACGAATAAATCTGATAACCACCTGAGTCAGAAAGGATGGGCTTGTCCCAACTCATGAAGGCGTGCACATCGCCCGCCACTGCCTGTCCTGACGACTGCGCTTTTTGAATCAGCTCGACTCCCGGCTGAAGATAGAGATGATAAGTATTGACCACCAGTGCCTCGACACCCGTTTTCTCAATATCGCGAGCATCTAAACCGCGCACCGAAGCCCGCGTCGCATCTGGCATGAAAAAAGGGGTAGCCAAAACCCCTCGTCTTGTGACCAGTCTTCCTATACGCCCTCTCCCCCGTGATGCTGCAATCTCAAACATGCTGGCTAGCTCTCCTCGGATACTCTCAACACCACCTCACGACCAATGTCATCACGAATATGCGTCGTATCATACTCGATACGAATATCTTGCCCCGTAAACCGATCCGTCCCAGTAAATATCGCATTGTTCACCAATTGTAGCACTCTATTTATCAAGGAGGCATCCGGTATCACAGCGATCTGAAAACGCAGTTCGCGGTGTTTTCCACGCGCCGCTCGATACGTCGCAAGATCCCATGTCAACGTATTGGTGCGTTCATTCCAATCGACGACCTCCGTTTCAGGGGCAAAGTGTTTCTGATATCGTGAGCCACTCGGAAGTTCTATGGCCAATTTGGCATTCGTAATATCATTGTACTCATTACTCAAATCAAACCTGAGGGTGTACACCGATTCTTGCCCAACTACCGGCGAAAACGGACCCTGATTCGTGAATATTGAATCATTATTCGTCAACACAAGGTCGATGCCAACCGCAGAGTTCACTTTGGTCAACAAAACATTGCTCGCGATGACTTTATTCGCTCCGATAGGGGTCGGCACGTCAGGACTGTCGATTTTCGCCGTAGTCTGAATAGCAAAATTCTTCCCCAATACACTAACTGGGATCGGATTCAAAACAGGCACCGAAAAGACAATGGTTCCGCTGTCACCCGCACTCAGCCGCGCCAAACCAGAAACATCAGATGCCTTCCAAATCAAGGTGTGACTCGCCACGTCATACGAGCCACTTGACTGTTTCAAGCGTGTATAGTCAAGTATATCGGAATCCAACTTCATCGTGATAATGACATCACGCAAACCAATATCTCCATTGTTACGATAGTTCAAAACAAACTCCAGTGTGTCCCCGGCATTCACACTAAGATCCTGCTTTCCATTGATCGTCTGAACAATGGAAAGTGGCGGCGTGATAATACGAGTCATTTGTTCTGAAGAGCCATATGCAACGAATTTTCCGCCACCACCGAAATATCCGATCATACCCTTCGCTTTTTTGACCTCATCACGGATTCCAGAGATTCTCCCTCGCACAATAATTTTCCCTCGTTCCGCAGAATCAAGAGTGCCAATATACCATACCGAGTCCCCTTCTGACGGAACCGGATCAGATGAGACGAAAGTGAAACGATCCGGATATTCTACCTTCACTCGGATATTCGGCAAACGCCTGTCGCTCTGATTCGCATAATCAATTGCGTATTCTACGACGTCCCCATTGGCCGCCTGCTGAGGTGCCAGCATATCGAGCGATAAAATCGAGGAAACCAAAGAAACACCGTATTGAATTTCCTTCTCAAATTGCGAACTGATACTCGATGGTGAGTACCGCAATTGCATCTTGAGATACACCGTATCGCCCTGTGAACCGTAAAACTTACCCGCAAAGATTGCCTTACCATCCATGCGCGCCCGAATAGTTCCAAGTGGAATCTCGATCTGAGATCCATTCACTGTGATACCCGAACTTGCTTCCGGCTGAAAGCTCTCAGGATACGAAATCACCAACAAGGCATTTTCGATGGCTGCCCAGTTTCTGTTGCTATACACAACCGTAAACTCACTCGACTCGGCGCTCGCCACCTGCCTCGGACCCTGTACAGACAAACTCACTTGATCTTCACTGTACAAAAGCGAGCGCACTTTAACCACCGCACCCAACAAGAATACAAGCAGTGCCACCCCCCCTAACAGAAGCATTCCCCAACGCTTCCGTTTTTGTTGTTGCAAAAAAAGCACATCCGCACCCGGACGAGGAGTGGCCTGCCACGCCCCGGTCACCCCAAATGATTCTTTTTTCATTCCAGCCTCCGAACTCGGAGACATCGGATCATATGGAGTTGGATTCGGTATTCGATTGAGAGGGAATTCCCGACCATGCAGCTCCTCGTTCAAATCTTGAAGACCCATAAAACATCATTTTATTTCCTTCATTCTAGCAAGAATACTCAATTGCTTCAATGCGTGCCCTTATTGCACCCACACACACATTCGTCGCGCCGCGCCTTCGACCTCTTTCAACTCGCGCGAATCCACACGAATATGCATCACTGCCGATAATGGATGTGTTTGAAAAACACGCAACAGCTTAATGGCATTCTGACTCATCGGTAGCACTGGGTGTTCACCGCATTCCGATGCGAACACCACGCCGCCCTGAGATGGCGAAAAAAAGAAATGCTCAGACGTATCAGACCCAAAAAACCTCCGTCCGCTCACAGCCGAAACGCGTGCTTCCATAGCATAACCAAGATGAGCGACAGCCTGAAACAAAAATGCGGATGAAAGGAGGCGACAATTCACCGTATCACCACGCGTGGCACTGTGATCGGCACAACGCAGGAAATCCGCCAAGAGAGAAAAAAGTGTCTCATCAGGTTCATCGAATTGCACTAATCGCTCAAAGTCATACAGAGTCATACAGACCCCGCGCAGAATACCGAGTGCCGCGCGTAGTTTCGGATAGCATTCCTCAGCCAGTGCGCCCGTAATTTTTCCGGTTCCCCGCGTCCGAGCCACCGACACATCGACAAAGGTTCCATTCTCAAGTTGACTCGCAAGTTTCGCTCCCGACTTTCGGATTCCCTTGGCCACTGCTCGCACCTTACCCTGCTCCTTGGTATAGAACGTATACAATCGATCGGTTTCTCCGACCTCCAACTTCTTCAACACGATAGCGGTGTAACGGTATTCCATGTGGAGTAGACTAATAGTTCATCACTTCATACCAAGCCCATAAAAACCACATGGGCTTATCCTCTGCGCGGAGGCACATCTCACATTTCCACATTCCCTCCCTGCCAGCAGGACGGTAACCAACTTGTTCCTGACTCCATGTTCGCGGACATCAGACATCAAAAGGAAAATCGAAGTATCACCCCCTCGCGTGCGAACGATTACAATAACCCGAGATGGTCGAGACCGAGATACGCGATCTCCACATCGGTTAACTGTCCGGTCTGGAGATATGCGCGGAACTCTTTGATCGACATCAGAACTGCTTCAACGGTTTCTCCATTCTCCTCCAATTTCGATTCGGCTTTTTTTTCACAATCGGTCACGACGAGTGCGTTCTTCCGGAACACGGTGTAAGCATCTGGCAATACACTCGTCACAAAACGTACCTCGCCCACATACCCGGTTTCTTCTAACAACTCGCGTGCCATAGCATCCTCCAAGGATTCTCCTGACTGTATTCCACCACCAGGCAACTCGAGAAGTATCTTTTTCGGACCTGGACGAAATTGTCTCACCAAAATCACCTGATTTTCCTTCGTCAAAGCCAAACAAGCGATGCTTCCATGACCGTTCCGCAAATAGAAGTCTGCCTCATGGCCGTCTGGCAGACGAAATACAACCTTCTCGACACTCCGTCCATATTTCCCGAAAACTTCTTCACGAGCAACTTCCTCCCACTCG
>CAYRWQ010000031.1:0-1709 GCA_964428075.1 uncultured Bdellovibrionales bacterium | reverse complement strand
GATTCGTTTTCGATACTGACGGTTTCGGAATACTCAGCATCAGACAACTCTCCTACCACGACAGAAGTGGCCAGGACTTTCCGCGCGATCTCGTCTTGGAACTTTTCAAATACCGATTCCTTCCCTTGGTAGCCGAGGATGATCCGATCTTCGACATTGAAACCGGCTTTCTTGCGTCCTTCCTGAATGGCTCGGTTGATCTCATTCATTTCGCCTTCGAGTCTCAGGTCCTCCGTGATCTCCCAATCAAAATCCACATTCTCGGTCGCGCTCAATCCTGCACCATGAACATTCAGTTCTTCACACAAAATAGAGCTCCACTCCAGATAATTGATCGCTTCATCAAAGAGACTTGCGTATTTTTGCGGCAGCAACACGAGTGCCAGCGGCTGTCGGACTTTGATACCGTGTTCCGCTCGTTTCTGAAGACCAATCGTCACCACTTCGCGCAACAAACTCATGTTTCCATTCAATTGCTCATTCACACAGTCCACCCGCACCTTCGGCCAATCAGCGAGATGTACCGATGCTTCCCCGGTCAGATTCCGATAGAGTTCCTCGGCCAGAAAAGGCGTAAAAGGAGCCATAAGCTTGCTCAGGGTGGTCAGAACCTCATACAACGTTTGATACGCCTGCTTTTTGTCATCATCACTCTCATTCTTCCAAAAACGCTCGCGGCTCCGACGGATATACCAGTTCGAGAGCTGATCGATAAACGGCGCGAAGAGTCGGGTCGCGCGGGAAAGTTCATACGCCTCCATCGCCTGGTCGACATTCCGGATCAAAACCTGAAGCTCCGAAAGCATCCAACGATCAAGAAGGTTCGTCGATGGATTCACGTTGTCCTTGGGAGTCCATTTGTCGATCGCCGCGTACATCATGAAGAACGAATACGAATTCCACAGCATACGAAACACATTACGCGACATCTCAGAAAGATCGCGTTCCGAAAAATTGAGATTCTCTCCCGCAACGATCGGTGAAGAAAGAAGATAGAAACGGAGCGCGTCGGCACCGTGCCGCTCCACGACTTCAAGTGGATCCGGGTAGTTCTTAAGCCGCTTAGACATCTTTTTTCCATCTTCAGCCAAAACTATTCCGTTCACAATCACATTCTGAAACGCGACACTCTCACGAACAGCCGTTCCAAGTATGTGTTGATAATAGAACCAGGCTCGTGTTTGGTCGACCCCCTCCGCAATGAAATCGGCCGGGAACCTCCCTTCAAAATACTCGGCATGCTCGAAAGGAAAATGTTCCTGCGCGTACGGCATTGATCCTGAATCAAACCAGGTATCGAGCACGTCTGGAACGCGACGCATCACCTCACCGCACTTCTCGCACGGTACGCCAATCTCATCGACGATATGCTTATGTAGATCTTCCACGCGTATCCCACTCGCTGCTTCGAGTTCGGCTGTCGAACCAAAGACACGCAATTCGCCACACGCACATTTCCAGATCGGCATCACGCTCGCCCAATACCGCTGACGACTGATCGACCAATCGCGCGCACCCAAAAGCCACTTCCCGAAGCGCCCCTCCTTCATATGTTCCGGCGACCAGCGGATTTGTTTAGCTAAGTCTAGCGATTTTTCCTTGATTTTCATCACCGATACAAACCACGATGAGGTCGCGTAGTTGAGGAGTGGCGTATCACAACGCCAACAGTGCGGATAACTGTGGAGATATTTCTCCGAAGAAAATAC
>CAYRWQ010000030.1:0-6874 GCA_964428075.1 uncultured Bdellovibrionales bacterium | reverse complement strand
AAAACACCTCATGAGAAATACCTAGAAAGTGTTACCCTTGACTGTTAACTGTACACCATTCCTCATGTTTCAATACCTTTGCATCACCCGTATACTTGGATGTTTCACACAAAGCTATGGCATACACGACGAATCCCCATATACCGAAGGTACGATAAGAGGCGGTACAGATGCTTCGGAAAAGGAAGATTTTCTGGGAAGTCGCCAGATACTCCCGATATGATCACTTCACGATACTCCGGTGGTCAAAGAAGTTGGACATGAAAAATGCCGATCCGATACCGACGCTCTCGTCTTGTCCCCGTTCCAATCCGAACGCCTTGCCGAGAGAAAAGATCGTTTTGAGACGGTTGGAGCAGAACCGATGCGGACAGGTGGTGTATCAGGCGCTTTTGGGTAATGCAAAAGTATCGATGAGGAAACGTGATTTCGCCTTGACTTCCCTCACCGTATACTGTACAATTTTGTCCCATGTGGTGCTGATATATCCAGACCCATTTTTGAGAGTTTATACAGTTCTTTTATTACACCCAATCTTACCCCCCCAATGGAAAGGAGTACGTCATGGTCACACAGAGACAAATGCATACTGCGAGTGATACCACCATCGGTCCAGATGAACACTCGATACGCGACGTGCCACATATCACCCTGGATACACTCGCATCCACCAGCTACCTCGATCGGCTCTTAGAACTCCTGAGACAACACTTCCCGAGTGACACGGAAAGTATCCACTCCAATGAGACATGGGCCAGACATGCTGCATGTACGGCATACTGGAGTTTCAGTTCGATTTGGCTGAATCAAACAGAATACGGTGATGTCAACAGAATACAAGCACTCGCGGTGCTCCTCGTCCCAAATCAAGCGCTCCTTGGGTCCGATCCGAATTGCGCAGGCACACATCATCTCGAACAAGGACGCATCAAATTTTGGCTGAATCGGAACCAGTTGGCGAAGAACCATATCCTCGCATTCGTAACCGATCTCATTCTCCTCAACGCCTGTTTCATAGCTCCGGAGGATAAAGAAGCGTCTCACCTCTTCAATCAGTGTATTCTCTGCCTGCTCTCTATAATCCCTGATCAAGATACGAAAACGATCAACGCGCTCCTCAATGAATATCGTATGACCCTTACATCATCCGAGTTCGATAGGATAGCTTACACCGACTTTCTGAAAGCCACAGACATTCCGAATGTACACAAGGCAGCCTTCGACAGTCGTATTCGGAAGCGTCTTGTCCAACAGTGTCCTGACAAACGAGCACGAGCGCCGATCATCAAAGCATACACTCAATGTGTCGTTCAGTGCCTCGAAGTCACATATCTACCCTACTCAAATGAGGTGCTTGCGCAACAGATACAGTTCATTATTGACAAAGGTACAACCCTCTATAGAATAAGGCATGCAAAAGGAGTCACGAAAGTCATTCGTATACTGGAAACCGATCAAAACATGTATTCTATTCTAATTCGGCGCTTTATACGCTCGATACTACTCAAGTCAAAATCGAATCCTGACGAGATCAGCAGTCAGGCAGATTGTCAGGCTGTTACTCAGCTCATGAGTATACTCCAAATTCATCAAGGGTATCCAGGACTTATTCGAAGGTTTCAGCGCAACCTCAACCAATTCAGATTCGCACACGCGCAACGCACACAACCACAGCAGATGCAATCCGAAACCCTCTCATCAAATCACTGACACAAACGAGCCCAGCCACTTCAAATGGCAGGGCTCTTTTTTCTGAAAACATCGTTCCTCCATTCCTAAAACTTCTTCTCGATGCGCTCATCAAGACGTTTCAGATTCCTCAGAATACCGGGCATAAAATGAGTACGATACACCTCCAAACTTTCAAATGGTTTCATGTGACCATCTTCCAGGAGAAATAATGTATCAAGACGCATATTTTCAATAAACTTGCGATCATGCGACACCAGAATAAATGTTCCGGAAAAATGTTCCAGGGCTTCCTCCAGTGCTTCAATGGTTTCAAGATCGAGATGATTCGTTGGTTCATCGAAAAAAAGTGCATTTGCACCAGAACCGACAACCAGCGCCAAAGCCAGACGAACCCGTTCACCCGGACTCAGGAATTTCACCCGTGTTTCGATCAAATCAAGAGAAAAATGGAATTGGCGCAACAAGATAAGCAGTTTCTCATCAGCAGCTGATCCAAAACGACGTTGGTATATCTGCATCGGTGTCTTTTCGCCATCGATATCCTCGTGTTCCTGCATGAGATTGCCAACAGAAAATTGTTCACTTCGGCACACGGATCCGTACAACGGTTCAAGCTCTCCAGCAAGCGTCCGCAACAATGTTGATTTCCCCGCACCATTCAAACCAAAAAAACCAATACGCTTCCCCGTCAAAACTGAAAATGTCACTGGCTGAGATCGAAATCCTACTGGATAGCCAAAAACCATGTCTGTCACTACCAGAGCCGGAGTTGCAATGCCTGTTTCTGGAAACGAAAACTCAACTGGTTCTTTGAGTTCTGGTCGATCGATGCTGTTCAGACGACGCGCACGATTCTCAAGTGTTTTTGCCTGCGTACCCAACTTCCGTTCCGAACGATCACGATGGTATCCCTGTGACATATGATCATTATCAGGCATTTTTTGCTGAGCTCCGATATCGGCCCACAGACGCTTTTCCTCCGAAGATGCAAGGACACGCGCTTTTTCCTCCTCCTGTGCCCGATACGCCTCTCTGTGGCGTCGCATCCGATATGCCTTCATCTGAGCATAATCCGTCCATCCGCCAGTAAAAAGCATTGCCTTTCTTGTAAGCGCATCAATTTCGAGAATCCGGCTGACCACTGTATCAAGAAACTGGCGGTCATGCGAAGCGACCAAACACGCCGCCTTAGTTTTCACCAGATACCGCTCCAACCACATAAGTGCTGGTAAATCCAGGTTATTCGTCGGTTCATCCAGGAGGAGTAGGTCAACACCACGCAATAACACACCCGCAAGGGCAGCTTTGCGTCGTTCGCCGCTCGACAGCTGATTCAATGGACGATTTTCGGGTAGATTCGCTAGCGCAAGTCCCCCTAAGATACCAATCGCTCGCTGTCGAAACTGATACCCGCCCAATCGTTCGAACATCTTTTGCCACTCCTCATACTCTGCCAATCGTGCTGGTTGATCAAGAGAGCTCTCCAGTGCCTCCATATGACGCTGTGCCTCACCAACACCTGACATCCGCTCAAGATACTCAATGAATGTTTCTGTATTCGACTCAGACACCGCTTCTTGCGGTAAATATCCCACTAAAATACGATTCACTTTGATCATTTCTCCGCGATCGTAAGACTCTTCTCCCGCGATAATTTTCAACAACGTCGACTTACCTACTCCATTTTCCCCGACCAGAGCTATTTTTTGCCCCTCTCCCATACTAAAAGAGACTCCTTCGAGAATACGACGAGTTTCGAAACGCTTGCGAATATCACGTAGAGTCAACATAACCGGTAGTGTGCACACAAAGTAATATATCTCACTCCAACTCCTCTACTTCATCCATCATCATCCCAGTGTTTCTATTGATCTACCAAACGTACAAGAGAGCAGTCATGCCACTCTCATCATACTATGAAAGTAAGAAATACTTCCTCTCGAAAAACCAACAAACCGACCAGATCCTCACTCCTCAGCCTGCTGTACAGCCTGTTCTTGGGAAAGGATTATTGTACAACACCCAGTATGGAAAATCAATATCCCGTGTCACGCATACCCATATGATCCTCAATATCCTGAAGGCTGTGCGAGTCAATCAAGCCTCGGTACTCACCATATTCCTCCTCGTCCGACACTGCTCGATAACTAGATTTCTGAAAAGCGATGTTCCAGATCAGCGCGGAGCTGGGCAAGGTTATCATGCTCGGTGAGGACTCCGTCGGCTACCTTTTCCACGATGACTTCCTGTACCAAATCTAAATACTCATTCAAATCTGTCACCGCCTGTTCATTGGCACGTCGCTTCACTTCAAAGAAAATATTTTGTTCAAAAGAACGATTTGGGTCAGGCATATAATAGGACATACAAATATGCATTACACACATTACCTGTTTCAAGATGCATTCACCTGCTCGTCTCGCGTCCAGACAACGGCTGTTTTCGAAGATACCGCTCACTCCTTTCCAATACCCGGCGGGCATTCGCGAACGTCACCTTCTCCAACGCCTGTTCATATGGGAGCCACATCCATTCCCGATGCTCATAGGAAAGCTGTATTTCTCTTTCATCTGTTTTTGCGGGATAAAAGAAAGCGCGCTTGAAGACCCAGGTACCCCGTCCCTCACGCTTCCGACGCGACGCTTCGCTCCCACGAGCCACATAAAAAAACCGATTTTCCGTCCGAAACGGATAGATATCCATCTGTGTTACCCCTGTCTCTTCCTCCACTTCGCGACGCAAGGTGGTCTCCTCCGTTTCTCCTACCTCGATATGTCCGCGCGGAAACTCATAGTGTCCACTCGGATACCGCAACAACAAGTATTCCCGGCCGGCTGAAGTTTCATGAAACAGCACAGCCCCGACTGATTTTTCCCAGATCACCGGCGCACCACACCAACGCAAAAATAGATACAAAGGTTTAATAACAGGAAGCTTCATAAATTTTGTCTTCAATAACCCGAACGTGGAAAACGTGACTCACAAATACCATCCACACGCCGCCAGAACTCACCTTTGCAAACAAACTTCACTCTTTCACTTTATTAGGGTACACTGAAAAGTCGTGTCTGACAAAGTCTCTTTTCCTGATACCTCCATATTATTTATGACTGCCCGATTTCCCTTATTCTCAACCTTTCTCTTCCGATTACTCAAAGAATCAAGTTGGCTATTTTCCATGCTCATACTGGGAACCCTACTTGGTGGTGGCGCGATTTTCTTTTCCGGCCTTCCATCACTTGAACATATCCGCGAACTCCCCAGGCATCAAACGTCCATCATATACGACCGAACCGGTACTACAGAACTTTACCGCCTGTATGGTGAAGAGAACCGCGTCGTCATCGGACACGATGCCATCCCTGATATCGTCCGGCAAGCAACCATCGCTGCTGAAGACAAAAATTTCTTCACACACCCAGGCGTAGACATCTCATCTCTGTTCCGAGCCCTCGTGAAGAACATTCGTTCTGGCAGTATCCGTCAAGGCGGATCGACCATTACTCAACAAGTGGCTCGCGCCCTCTACCTCACACGAGAACGTACCTTCTCCAGAAAAATAACAGAAATTATCCTTGCCCTTAAAATTGAACAAATACTCAATAAAGATGAGATTCTCGATCTCTATCTCAACACCGTCCCATACGGAGCGAATGCCTACGGTATTGAAACGGCTTCTACGACCTATTTCGGCAAATCAGCCGCTCATCTGACCCTTGAAGAAGCCGCGCTCCTCGCCGCGCTCCCATCAGCCCCCTCGGCCTACTCACCGTATAGTTCAAGAAAAAATGAGCTATTACTCCGCAAAAAACATATCCTCATCGCTATGCACGATGTAGGATTCATCACGACGGACGATTTCAAATTCGCTGATGCAGTCGACCTGACAAACAAGATACGGCCAAGACAAGAACCGATACGGGCGCCCCACTTCGTCTTTTTCGTCATAGACGAACTCAAAAAAACCTATACAGAAGATGCGCTGCGTACCGGCGGACTGCGCATCATCACTTCTCTTGACTTGAAACTCCAAGAAAAGGCGGAGCGAGCTATCATTGACGGCGTAAAACGCAATGCTGGTCGCAAAGCCACAAACGCCGCTCTCGTCGCCACCCACCCAAAAAACGGAGAAGTTCTCGCCATGGTCGGCTCAAAAGATTACTTCGATTCCAGCATCGACGGAAACGTCAATGTGACTCTTCGCGCGCGCCAGCCAGGATCGGCTTTCAAACCATTTACCTACGCTACCGCTTTCAATAAGGGTTATGAACCTGAAACTAAGATTTATGATGTGCTCATCAACTTTGGACCCGATGGCTCAGGAACAAGTTATATTCCTCGGAATTACGATGGTAAGTTCCACGGGCTCCTTACTATGCGCCAGGCTCTTGCTATGTCACTCAATGTCCCGGCAGTGGAAACCCTCGCTCTCGCCGGCATCGACGCCACTATCGAAACCGCTACCCAACTCGGCATCACGACTCTTACCGAACCAAAACGCTACGGACTCTCCTTAACGCTCGGAGGAGCTGAAGTACGTCCACTCGACATGGCACGCGCATTCGGTGTCTTCGGTCAAGAGGGCATTGCGCACGATATGCTCATTATCCGTTCTATTGTCGACTCCCAAGGAAAAAGTATCCTTGAAACCTCCACATCAGAAGGAAAACGTGTCCTGGATGCGGAAGTAGCACGTAAAATTAATTCCATACTCTCAGACAACGCTGCCCGAACACCGATCTTTGGACCGAGCAGTCCTCTCGCTTTCCCGTCGGGAAGTGCTGTCGCTGCCAAGACCGGAACCTCGCAAAACTTCAACGATGCCTGGACGGTCGGATATACACCTGCCATCGCTGTCGCTGTCTGGGTTGGAAACAACGATCATTCCCCAATGCTAGCCGGTTCAGATGGTATTTTTGTCGCCGCGCCTATTTGGCGATCATTCATTGATACTGCGGGTTTCAATACACCTGATACCACCTTTGCCGCCTACACGCCATCAAACTCAATCAGTCCTTTCCCTATCCAACCACCAGGTCTCGCTCTCGCTCCAATCGCAAAGAAAACTATATACCTCGACAAAAAAACTGGACGTGAAATTCCCTACCAAGAAGCTAAAAAAATGAAAAAGAAACGCTATCAGGTTATCCAATCCGATCTGTTCACCATAGATACACTCTAG
>CAYRWQ010000029.1:0-8330 GCA_964428075.1 uncultured Bdellovibrionales bacterium | reverse complement strand
AATTTCTGCTTACTCTCTTTAGCTATACCAGAAAAACATCACTGTGTCTATGAATAAAATCTGTTGATTTGACGAGAGTCTCTTCCCCTGCTAGTCTAACTCCTTATTTTATTTCTTTTTTTCTGAATCTTCTCCTCTCTGCTTATGTCCCTCTCTCCCGATCAACAATTCCACGAACTCATCAGGAAATCTTCCCATCCGCTCATTTTATTAGCTCCCTATCCGAGTCGAGATGATACGGCGGCTGCGCTCGCGCTTGCACTCTTCATCAAACAACTCAACAAACCCGTCACCCTTGCGGCTGACCATATTGAAACGGCACTCGATGCGATCTCCTTTGTCTCCAGGCCCCAAAAAATCCGATCAGCTCTCTCTGGCGCGCGTGATTTTATCCTTTCTTTCAACACGCACTACAACAAAATCCTCGGCATCCGTACCGCTCAAGAAGGAGAAGAATATCGCATATACCTGACCCCCGAAAAAGGCACCATCGATCCGCGCGATTTTTCATTCATTCCCGCGCAATATCATTTCGATGTCGCCATCATCATCGGCGCTCCAGATAAGGAACACCTCGGAAAAATCTTTGAGGATAATCCAGATATTTTTTACGATGTCCCTCTAATCAATATTGACACCAGCTCGCAAAACGAGCTCTTCGGACAAATCAACCTCGTCGATATAACCGCCTCCTCCAAATCCGAAATTATCACCGAATGCTTTGAGCGGATTCTGCCAGACTTTCTTTCCGAACCCATTGCCGAGGCTTTGCTTGCCGGTATCATGTCGGCCACCGAAAGTTTCCAAAAGAAAAATACCACGCCACGCGCGCTCAAAGCCGCTGCATTGCTCATCAGTCACGGTGCCGATCAACAAAAAGTCGTACGCGCTCTCTACCGCACCGAACCACTTCCCCTCCTCAAACTCTGGGGGAGGGCTCTTACGCATATCCGTTGGGATGAAGCACGCAGACTCATTCTGGCACCGGTCTCGCTTGAAGATCTGGTCCAATCTCGAGCCCACACCCACGACCTTTCATTGGTGTTGGAAAAAATCCGCAATAGTTTCTCGCTTGCGACCACCTTCGCCCTGTTTTACCAGGAAAGTCCAACCTCGATACGACTCCTCATCAAAAGCCATGCATCGGAAATGGCAGAGCGACTCCATCAGTTACTCCCCGGATCAGAAATACAAGGGGATATACTGACGCTCACTTTCCCATCCGCTTCGCTAGAATCAGCAGAAGATGAGATTCACCGGAGACTCGACCCGCTTCTCGATCAACCTGACAAGTAACCTCGCAACACAATCTCATAATACTCACTCGTCGCAATCAAATATGCGACGTTATTGCACGCGCCAAAAAGATATGCGCGACGAGTATGCGCTCACGTTCCCACAGAACGTGTCGTGCAAAGAGAGATTGGCAACACGAGATCTCCCAACAAACGAAACGCGCCACACGGAAGATATCGTTCATTTCCTAATTCCCTGTTGTGCGTTAAAATGCAATCATTCGTACACAAAAACAATATGGTCAAAGTGGTCCAAAATATCGGAGGCGTAAACCCAAATGCCGAAAGAACGACGACCGTCCTCAAAAAACTCCAAGAATCTTCCATTGAAGAAGTGGCCTCTCAGCTCGCACAGAACTCTGGGTTCCCCTATATCGACCTGCACATCTTCCCTATCAGCGCAGAGGACGTTCTCACAGTACCTGAATCAGTGACGACTTCGCTCAATCTCGTTCTGTTTCACAAGAAAGCGCTCGAAACCCGCTTTGCCATTCTTGACCCGAAAAATCAGGCTGCGCTCGACTTTATCAAGGAAATATCCACAGAAAGAGGCTGGGAAAGCGAAATATATATCGTGTCCCAGCCATCCTTCAATCGAGCCGTCGAGCAATACAAAAAACGTACCTTTATCGACAACCTTGATCTTGTTCGAGTCTCCCTGTCAGGAGACGATCTCGAACGATTTGATCAGGACTTCAAAGAATTACTCACCCTCAAAGAAAATCGCGGCATCAAAACATCGCGTGCCATGGAAATCATCCTTGCTGGCGCGCGAAAACTTGATGCGAGCGATGTACACTTTGAAATCGAGGAGTACACCACACGCCTCCGTTTCCGCGTCGATGGTGTCCTGCAAGATATCGGTGACTTACCAGCAGACATATATCATCTTCTCCTTTCCCGCATCAAAATGTTGGGGAAAATGCGTCTGAATCTTCGCAAAGAAGCTCAGGATGGGCACTTCTATATTGACATAGAAAGTAAGCGCATTGATATTCGTGTCAACTCGATTCCTGGAAAATACGGGGAGAGCATCAACATGCGTCTTCTCTCAAACGATGACATCATCGTTGACGTCAACGACCTCGGTCTCCGAGGACTCGCCAATGAACAGGTCATGAAAGAGATTCGTCGCCCTCACGGCATGATACTCAATACCGGCCCGACAGGATCTGGAAAAACAACAACACTCTACACGCTACTCTCCACCCTCAATAGTTCCGGAACCAAAATCATTACCATCGAGGATCCGATTGAGTACTCAATCAAGGGTATCGTGCAAACCGAAGTCGCCAAAAATCGAAGCTATACTTTCGCCACTGCTCTGCGCGCCATCGTACGTCAAGATCCCGACATCATACTCGTAGGTGAAATCCGCGATGATGAGACTGCAGACATTGCCATCAATGCCGCTCTCACTGGGCATGTCCTTTTCTCCACGTTGCATGCCAATTCAGCAGCCGCGGCCGTCCCACGACTCATTGAGCTTGGGGTCAAGCCAACGCTCATCACCTCTGCCATGAACATTATCATTGCCCAGCGTCTCGTGCGTCGACTCTGCAAACACTGCCGCACCTCTTATGTTCCTGCCAAAGCGACTTGTAATTCCATCACCAGACTCATATCCATCATTTCTCCAAAAGCCAAAGTCTCCATTCCGAAAGATATCCCCGAACTCTGGCAAGCTAATGGTTGTCAACATTGCCGTATGACAGGCTACAAGGGTCGAATCGGTATCTTTGAAGTATTAACTATGACTCCTGAGGTCATCGAAGTTATTGGTAATCTCGGGAGCGAAGAAGAAATATTCAAAGTAGCGCTTGAAAACGGAATGATCACCATGACTCAAGACGGCATACTGAAAGCGCTTGAAGGAACCACGACGCTCGACGAAGTCTGGCGCGTGGCTGACCAAACTGAAATTCTCCAAAATATTTATGCCAGACTCATGCCAAGCTCCCTGTTGCGAGCTTCCTTCGTGACAGAGGCGCTCTATGTTGAAACCAAACGCTCGCTCGACTCATTGGCTTCTTTTGCCGACTTCGTGAGTAAACAAGACTCCAATGTCCGTATTCCAACCCTGTTCGCCGCTGCTATCGCCATGAAAGCTGGTGATATCCATGTCGAACCGACAGGCACCGCGTTCGATGTCCGCTTCCGTATTGATGGTATCCTCCAAACCGTCGCTTCTTTCCCTCTGAATGAATACCCGAGTTTCATGGGCGAAATCAAACTCCTTGGAGGGCTGAAGTCAGGAGAAGTCGCCGGCGTAATCGATAGCCGATTCTCCATTGATCTTGAGAAAGCGAATGAAAATGTCGAAGGCAACAAAGTGGATATTCGCCTCTCAATCATTCTTGGTGGTTTCGGAGAAACGGTCGTGATGCGTCTCCTCAACCAGTCAGTCACCAAACTCGATCTCAATTCACTGCATATCCGAAAACACAATCTCAATCGACTCCTGTCAGCTATAGAGAAACCATATGGCATGATACTCAATACTGGTCCGACAGGATCCGGGAAAACGACCACGCTGTACAGCGTACTTTCACTGCTCAATAAGCCTGAAATCAAAATTATCACCGTCGAAGATCCGATTGAATACCAAATTCCCGGACTACTCCAAACCCAAACCAACGAAGAAATTGGATATACCTTCGTCAGCGCTCTCCGCTCTCTCATGCGTCAGAACCCGGACATTATCATGATTGGTGAAATCCGCGACAACGAAACTGCCGAAGCTGCCATCCAATCCGCTTCAACTGGACATCTCGTTCTCTCAACACTACATACCAATTCGGCTGCCGGAACCGTTTCGCGTCTCCTCAAAATGGGAGTTTCGCCTGATGATCTTGCCAATGCAGGCAATCTGTTTATCGCGCAACGCCTTGTCCGTGAGCTCTGTCAAAACTGCAAACAGGCATCTGTCCCAACATCCAAAGAAACCGCAATCATTGAAGCCGCCCTGGCGTCAGTTTCTCCAGCCGCCGAAGTCGAAATACCCACCTCGCGCACCATTTGGCGCGCATCAGGCTGTCCAAAATGCAATGGCACTGGCTATACTGGTCGCCGAGCTATTGTCGAAGCGCTCCCCGTAGAAAACGAAATCAAAGAACTCATCAGTCGGAATACCCTTGTACACGAAATCGAGGCTGCCGCTATCAAAAACGGGATGCTCACCATGGCGCAAGACGGAGTTATCGCAGTCCTCGAAGGATACACCTCACTTGAAGAAGTCAAACGGGTTACCGAAATCTAAATTTCAGAATACTACACCCGGAACATCGGAATTATAAAACAAAAAAATCCTGTGCAAACAGGATTTTTTAAAAAAGATATCTTGATCTGTAGACAGGCCTCTCACATGGGAGCGAGAGGAAAGGAACAGTGTCGAGGAATAGCGCAGCCGAAACCACCCTACCCGATCTGGACAAGCCCCGTGCCTCTTTGAGATACGAGAGTATCATTCGATGTCATGCCGCTTCGTTGTGAAGAGTGCCTCACTCACAACGTATCGACATACAACACATCCCAAAGAGGTACGGGGCAGAAAGTTCCCGTGATCAGAGGCAAAGATAGAGACCTCCGATTGTCTACAGATCAAGCAATCCTTTTTTCAAAAAACTCTCAGGGTCAAACACGCTCTTCCTTCTTTACAGAACCCGCGATACCGCAGCAACTGATAGTCGCTCTTTGTCACCCGTAAGAGTCGGAAACAAAACGACCTTTTATCCTAGCACAGCTTTAATTTCCTGTCAAGAGGATGTACTTAAAGAGGAAAAGATGGTATTTTTACTTTGTTCTCGGCATTTTTTCCTACCCTCTATGCTTACCACTTCTCAATCTCTTCCCGAAGAAGAAATTTTCGATACTACCCTGCGCCCCAAAACCTTTGCCGATTATGTCGGGCAAGAAAAAATCAAACGCAATCTCCATATCTTCATCGAGGCCGCCAAGCATCGTGGGGAAAATATCGAGCACGTACTTCTCTACGGTTCTGCTGGCCTCGGCAAGACCACGCTCTCCCACATCATCGCCAAGGAGATGGGCGTAAATATCCGTATCACCTCTGGCCCGGCTATCGAAAAGGTGGGTGATCTTGGTTCTATTCTCACAAATCTCGAACCAGGTGATGTACTCTTTATCGACGAAATCCACCGTCTCAACAAATCCATCGAGGAAGTCCTGTACCCAGCTATGGAGGACTATAAGCTCGATATCATCATCGGCAAGGGCCCTTCGGCTCGCACCATTCAGCTCGAATTACCCAAATTCACTCTGATCGGAGCCACAACCAAGCTCGGCTCACTCTCCAATCCCCTCCGCAATCGTTTCGGTTCCACCCACCGACTCGAATTCTATACCCCGACAGAAATCAAGCGCATCATTCTCCGTTCTGCGCGTATCCTCGGGGTCGAGCTCGATGATGCCGGCGCCGATATCATAGCCCATTCCAGCCGCCAAACCCCGCGCGTCGCCAACCGTATCTTGAAACGCGTCCGTGACTACGCTCAAGTCCACCGTGAAAACAAGATTGATTCAGCTTCAGCCCGCGAGGCACTCGCCCTCTTTGAAATTGATCCACTTGGGCTTGAGCCGACTGACCGCCACATGCTCCGCGCCATCATCGAGAAATTCCGTGGCGGACCAGCCGGCATCCGAGCAGTCGCCTCGGTCATCGGCGAAGAAGAACAAACTATCGAGGATGTCTACGAACCGTATCTGATCCAGCTCGGCTTCATCGCACGTACCCCACGCGGCCGCATTGTCACCGAAGCTGGTTATCACCACCTCAACCTCCCGATGCCAGAAAGCCAGCGCGAAAAACTCTTGTAAATAACATCAACAAACCTCTGGGCAACAAGAAATGGATGCGCTAGAATGAAGTTGAAAAGAAAATTTCATGCGGCTTATTACGTGGGCTTTTTATTCAGTGCTCGTTGTAACATACCTCGCTTCGGCCGGGTTTATCGTGTTTCATATTCTCCGCTATTCGCTCTGTCGCACTAATGCGATTTTCGGCGCCTCATTCTTCTTGGTGGTATTCATCCTCCTCTTCTTCATGAATATTTCCCTATTTTCCAATCTCCCATTCGATGCACTTATTGGTGACAAGCTCATATTTCCTCGACCGGGTAGTTTCTAACTCTTTTGTATGTCCATTTTCTCCCGATACCACTTCCAAGGTCAGCGCGAAAACGAAGAAGTGCTCCGCATCATTCATCGTCACTGGTTCAGCATTGCCATGCAATATGCAGTTATCGGATTTACCACACTCCTCCTCATCGCCATCTCCTCTGTTCTCCCACAAATCACCACGCTTCCTCCAGACACCATCCCACCCATTTTCCTCACCTTTCTGTTTAACACCTTCTTTCTCTTTATCTGGCTCTACGCGTTCCTCGTCTGGATAGACTACTATTTCGACATCTGGATTATCACCAATGAACGCATCGTGAATATTGAACAAAGGGGTCTTTTCAGCCGAGAAGTCAGCGAACTCCAATTTTCGCGAATCCAAGACGTAACTTCCGTCGTCGATGGCTTTATTCCAACCATTCTGAATTTCGGTAACGTCTATGTCCAAACTGCGGCCGAGGAGAAACGATTCGTCTTTCGGCAAATTCCCGATCCCTACACGATCAAAGACATGGTGATGCAACTCTCCCGCTCAAGCACCCCCGAAGAAGCGCGACAAGTCAATGCCAAAATCTCCGTCGGCAAACGCGTAGCCTGATTCGAGAATCTCTTCAAAAAAATCAAGTATCACCTCTTGATTTTTTTCGTTTTTCTCTCTACGCTTCGCTCTATATTCGTTTTTTTCTTTTTCCTATGTCAGGACATTCCCACTGGGCCGGTATCCGGCACAAGAAAGGCATCAATGACGCCAAGCGTGGCGCCGTCTTCACCAAGCATGCTCGCCTCATCACTATCGCCGCCCGTGAAGGTGTCGACCCGACCATGAATTTCAAGCTTCGTCTCGCCATCGATACCGCCCGCGGCATGAACATGCCAAAAGAAAATATCGAGCGAGCCATCAAGGCCGGGAGTGGCGAACAGAAAGACAATGCCGTTATTGATTCTGTCCTCTATGAGGCCTATGGGCCTGGCCAAGTCACGCTCCTCATCGAAGGCCTGACTGATAACAAAAATCGGAGTGTCGGCGACGTCAAAACTATCCTCACCAAGAACGGTGGAAAATTTGTTCCGATTGGCTCCGTCTCCTTCATGTTCGATCACGTCGGCATCATCGTTTTCTCCCTCGAGAAATACTCGGCCGAAAAACTCGAGCTAGAAACACTCGACTCGGGTGCCGATGATTTCCGTATCGAGTCAGACGTCTTTCTCGTTATCACCCGTCCAGAGCATCTTCAGGCAGTCCGAACCTACTTCACCGGTAAGGATTTTGAACCTGAGAGCGCCGAACTCGGCTATCTCCCCAATCAAACTGTATCTCTCTCTCCAGCCGACCTGGAGAAATACGAAAAGCTCAAAGAGCTGCTCGAGGACCATCAGGATGTCCAGACGGTGTGGGATAACCTGGCATAACAAACACATCAGGTAAATAGAAAAGTGGGCGCACAATTATGCGTCCGCTGGAGTAATTCCTATTTCGATCTCCTTGCTTCGGTACCCAAGCAATAGCCCGAAAAATTCCGCAAATTTTACGATACACTCTGGGAAAATATTTTCTTTCCCATATTCCTTCAAGAGGACTATGACTCCTTCTCAAAAAACCACCTCTCTCATCAGAATCGGCAACAACGCACGAGTGACTCTAGCTTATCCCATTTTCGCATTCTTGAGACCGCCTGAACATCAGCCAAACCCGAAATACTCCTGATTACACAGCTACCCAAAAATGCATCCGACAGCATGACAGGAAAAGATTTTAGAACTATTCTAGCGAAGTGAGCATACAATCACCTCATATCTCATTCCCTATGCGTATTCTCGGCATCGATCCTGGTACGGCAACGGTCGGCTGGGGGGTCATTGAACAAAACGGAGCTAAAACGATTTCCATCGCGTACG
>CAYRWQ010000028.1:0-8851 GCA_964428075.1 uncultured Bdellovibrionales bacterium | reverse complement strand
ACGGAGTGTCATGGTTCACGATCACTCCGATGATTGATTTAGGTCACGATGTCTCCAGCTCTCATCCTACAAAAGATTGGCCTTGTGTGCCATTTTCGTTATGCGCTTCGAGAGTTCGTCTACATCTTTCTGGAAAGATTTATTATCTAGCAGAGTGGCAAGTACTTGAACACGTTCTGTATCTTGTGGAACCCAATAACAATGATGCGGCGCACGATAGAGTATTGGAAAGATAGATCCGCCTTCATCTGGAAAAATGTCGAGGAGGAAACGGTTACCTTTTGTCGTTTCAAATTCAACCCAGGAGTGAAGTACGGTGGTGAAATATACGTCTATGTCAGCTTGGTTTGGAGTGAGCTGGACGTTACTACTGTAGCAGTGCTCTCCATCTTTCGCCTCGTAACCAAACACCCGCGCAAACGCATGCGCCATCACATGACAGTTTGGGATCTCTGTTTTCCGACCATTGGTAGTAAACAACAGATTGGGAAGCCACAACCGAACACTGAAGGCCTGGATGGAAACTCGTCGTACTCTATTCCACGCTTCAGCATCACCAAGTTCAAGTAAATCAGAACGCACTAGCATGATAACCCTCCTGTATAAGGTACTTAATTTCCGACTTGAAATTGTAGACTTTCCGCAGGAGTCTGTAAAGGGAGAGAGTCTGTAAGAGTCATATTCTTTGTATTATAGTGAGCATGTTCATTGTGTATTCTATATTGGCGAAGTAGAACCAAAAATTGGCTTTTTCCGCTTTAGAGGTCTTAAGTGAATAAGGATAGCATTTCTTAACAGGGGTTTGCAGGAGCCGCGGATATGTGACACAATGGTTCGTGCTTCTTAGTAGAGTGTTTTTGATTTTTTTGTATATGGGTAAGGATTCAGTAGTTCTCCGGTTCGAGAAAGTTACATTCGAATATCAGCATAAAAAGCCGCTTCTCGAAGACGTGAGTTTTGCAATTCGGAGTGGTGCGAAACTGACACTCATGGGTCAGAATGGAGCGGGCAAGAGTTCGCTTTTCAAGTTAATCATGAGTGAACTCAAACCACAGAGCGGGCGCGTCTCGCTTGATCGGGGAGCGACGGTCGCAATCGGCCGGCAGACCATCCCGCGCGAGCAACTCAAATATACGGTAGAGGAATTTTTTGGTCAATTTTTTACAGAAAAAAAATGGAATCTTCCGAAGCGTATCGCAAGTGTGTTAAGCGCGGTCAATTTGCCGATGCCTCCTCTTGAAAAGAAAATGTGCGAGTTCTCTGGAGGACAGCAGGCGCGTCTTCTTCTTGCGTCGGCGCTCATTCAGAATCCAGATATTCTCCTACTTGATGAACCAACCAATAATCTTGACTACGAAGGTATCGCGCACCTAACACAATTCCTGATTGATTACGAGAAAACCGTGCTTGTCATTTCTCATGATGCGGATTTTTTGAACGCCTTCACTCAGGGAGTGCTCTATCTTGATGTGCACACGCATACACTTGAGCAGTATGCTGGCGATTATTATGATGTGGTAGAGGAGATTAAAAAGAGGATCGAGAAAGAACAGAGTGAGAATGTCCGGCTTGAACGGACGATTAAAGAGAAAAAAGACCAGGCGAATGTTTTTGCCAATAAGGGAGGAAAGCTGCGTGGTGTGGCTAAGCGTATGCGCACGCTCGCTACAGAGCTCGAAGAGAACAAGGTGGATGTCCGCCGCGAAGACAAGACTCTGTCGGATTTCCGTATTCCCTTTCCTGATGTCGCTGGACCAATTATTCGTTTAAAGACCGTTTCGTTGGTTGGGGAGTTTGGGGTAAACATCAAGCGCATCGACTTGACTCTCAAGCGGGGGATGCACCTCATTGTTTCTGGACCGAATGGCATCGGGAAAAGCACTTTTCTTGAGGAAATCGCTTCAGGGAATACGGAACGTGCCGAGATCGCACCGGGTATCAAAGTCGGGTATTATCGTCAGGATTTTTCGACACTTGATTTTGATCGGACTGGTTTTCAAGCACTCGAAGAAGTGATGGATGAGGGAACAAAGGAGGATATTTTCCGGACGGCGGGAAGTTTCCTTATCTCTGGCGAACTGTTGAGTAATAAGGTCGCAAGTTTTTCGGAAGGCCAGAAGGGGTTACTTCTCTTTGCGCGACTCGTACTCGCGCGACCGCAACTGCTCATTTTAGATGAACCAACCAACCACATCAATTTTCGCCATTTGCCGGTCATTGCCGCAGCGCTTGATGCGTATGCGGGGGCGATGATTTTTGTCTCGCATGTCCCGGATTTTGTGGCGCAGATCCGTGTTGACGAAGAACTCGATCTGACAAAACTGATTTGAAGTATAAAAAAACAGGAAAACCTTTGACACCGAGTCGGTGGAGGTTTCCCTGTAAGAGAATATCTTTTCAGTATGGTGTATGACCGTATCTTGCATCTGTTGGTATCAGCGGGTGATTGTCACATCCGGACCCCTTTCTACGGCCCAGATAGACTCGATCATTTCAGTCGATGCGCTTGGAGGAAGCTTAAGGGCTCGTCTTCTCATCTCTGTTTCATGTGCGAGAGCACATACAAACAATGACTCCCATGGCGATGCTAGGTCCTGACCCGGGCAGATAGCTACCAATTGGCTTTTTTCAGCCAAGATTTTTTGGGCTGCAGTCCTTGCCATCTCGTCAATCGACATTTGTGCTTGCACCTGGCTGTCACGTGCCAGCAACTGTATGCTTCGGACGACGAGCCAGTCGCAGGCTCGGTTTTGTGGAAAACCACCCCGTCGTAGACCGGTGCATGCCGCATCTAGAGCCTGTGCTATGAAGGCTTGTCGTATTTGGTCCCATGAATGGTTGCTGTTCAGCCCCACACTTCGAGCTGTATTTGCTTTGTACAGAGCCGCCCTTTGATACTCCGCAGTATTTGGTTGCCGATACTGTTGACCAACACTCACGCTCGGGAATGAAACCGAGAGAGCAATGCAAAGAGCAAAAATCCATTTAAACATGATTCTCTCCTTCGAAAATTGTTAAAGAATGCAAACGGAATGTAGCGATTTTACACCTTTTTGTCAAGTTTCGAAGAAAGAGACTCTTTTTTTGTGTATTCATGAAGGAGACGGAGTAGGAGGATGAAGCCGGCGATCAGGCAACCCCAATACAGCATGAGAAGAGCATAGGTGAGAGCGAGAGGAGCAAGGATGACGGAAAAGAGATAGCTATACCAAGATCCCCCTGCGATGGCTGGACCGAGCCACATAGGAATGAGATGGCGATCCATGAGGATGGCATTGATGTTGATGGCGATGAGCAGTGTGAATTGAAACCAGAGTGTCTGATCGGAAAATATCGAGGCATGAGCGATAGCTAGTATCATCCTTGAGAGGACAGAAATGCTGAGGAGCACCATGCCTAGCCGGAGAATAAAATACACGGTATGCAAGAAACGCTTTTCGGTCTCATCGATTTGTCCGTCCAGGATGGATTGTTGAAAAAAGGTGATGGCGTATGTCGACGAGCCGACTGCGAATACAAGTCCGAGTGTACTGATGAATGGAAGAAACAAATCCATATCGTTGGTGTTTTTCTTTTTTCTTACATATGCATCCTATCGTTTTTTTCTTGAAAAATCAAAAAAAAATGCGGACCAGGAGTTGGTCCGCACGGAGTAAACAGTGCTTATCGCTCACGGCGTTTCTTTTGTCCGGCTTTCTTTCTTTCGTCATTGCCGAAGGCTTGTTTGAGCAGCTTCATGATATCGAGTTTCGGGACTTTGATCCATACTTCGTATGATCTTTTTCGCCGGTATGCTTTCTGGGCTCGTTTGGTACTCATAAGATCCTTTCTTGATGTATCGGATATTGTCGGGTGGACGTTAATAAGAGACGGCTCGCCTCGGGTAGAGACTCATTGCGAAATCCTCGACGCTTTGGCCGGTCAGTATACGGGCGATTTCCATGTAGCGAGCTGCTGTTTCTTGTCTGATTTCCAATCGGAAGACAAGAGGAGCTCTTTCCTGTTTTTCCCATATCCGCTCGGCCTCTTCGCGCACGTATTGTTTGTCCATCCAGTCGGGATCTTCTCCGATGGTAATCCTAGACGCTTCGACGAAACGGCATGAATCTGGAGTCAGACACTCGTCAGCGAGCAAAAGATTACCGGCCGCATCGGGAACCGATTTCGAATTTCCCGTCGATGATCTCGATGCCGCGTGTGTGTGCGAATGCCCGTCCCATTTGGTATGCCCGGAGCGCGAGTTGATAGGCTAATCTGTAGTGGTATATTGTTTCTCCGGCATTGAGTGGCTCATCGGTCTCCGACTTGTCCGTCGGGGTGAAGATTGTTTTTTCGAACGGAGACATAAGCTTGAGACCTGTTGGGAGATCGAGTCCATACGGGTTTGGGATTCCTTGCGAAGAACCCTTCCAGAGTGTGCCCGCCATACGGCTTCGGAAAATGAATTCCACGGGTAGCATATTGAGTTTCTGAACCACGATCGCTCGTTCACGCAGGTCCACTGGATACGAGCCGGAGGGCAGGTAGTCATAGATCCGGTCGCCGAAGGCGACGAGGTGGTTTGGAATACCTTCAAGTCCTTGCGTCATCCAGAAAAGCACTATCTGGTTCAGGGCGCAGCCTTTTCCTTTGATAGTGCTGTCGTACACGATATTGTGCGTGCTGATTCGGTCGGTAGTGACGACAAACAGGAGGTCAGGATGCCGGGGAAGAGCGAAGGTATCCCGAACTTTGCCTTGGTGAATGCAAGTAAGGCTATTTGGAGAAATGTATGGTCGATGATGGAATGATGTTGTTAAATGACTCACGATATACTCCTTTTGTACTCAAAACCAGCCGATAAGGGATTTTATCGGCAGCTGCATTGTAGAAGACCTTCTCCTTCACGTCAATGAGCGTTTTTCGGTTCGGTGGTGAGCCGATTTTTTGGTCGAGGGAGTATCTGATGCGGCACACAGCAAGTATGCGTGTTCGAGTTATGAGGGGACGTTGAACAGATTACGCGCTGAAAAGGTATTTGAGGAGAGCCATACGGATCAGGAGACCATAGTGCGCTTGCTTGAAATAGACAGCGTGGGGCGATGTGTCGACCTCCGGTAACACCTCATCGACACGTGGCAGGGGATGCATGATGATGGATCGACTTTTCATTTGGTCTGCGAATTTCCGATTGATTTGGTAACAGCCCTTAAATTTTCGATACTCTGCATCGTTCTTGAAACGTTCCTTTTGGATACGGGTCTGATAGAGAACATCGACCTGTTCTTTGAGTGCATTGAGATCCTCAGTTTCGTTCCATATGATATGGTGTTCGGTGAGATAGTGTTTGATATCTTCGCCTACCTGGAGTCCCTGAGGGGAAACGAAATCAATCGTGATATCGGTGAATTTTCCAAGGAGGTAGGAGAGTGAACGTATGGTCCGACCATGTTTTAGGTCGCCAACAAACGCGATACGTATTCCGTTGATTCTCCCGAGTTCACGTTGTATGGTATAGAGATCGAGAAGTGCCTGTGTTGGGTGTTGTCCAATACCATCTCCGGCATTGATGATTGGAACCCCAGATACCAGAGATGCTCTTTTCGAAGCCCCTTCTTCATCGTGTCTGAGAACAATCACATCAACATAGGTATTGACGATACGAATGGAGTCTTCCAGAGTCTCACCCTTGGAAACCGAGGAGAACTCTTTAGCGTTCTCAGTGGTGATCACGCTGCCACCGAGGCGGATCATGGCCGACTCAAAAGAAAACCGAGTTCGGGTACTCGGTTCATAGAAGAGAGAGGCCATAATTTTTCCGGTGAGAGAGAGGTCGCGCGTGTGCTCGAGCGTATTTGCCAGCAAAAAAATCTCCTTGATATTTTCTTGGTCGAAATCTTGAGATTCGATGATATGGCGCATCATAGGCCATTGTTTTATGAGGCTGATTATCTGTTCCAGTGTACTCTTCTTAGCCTGTCGAATCAAAGTCAGTGCGGAAGAGTATGGCTGAGTATTGGCTTGATAATGGCTTAAAAATTGGAAAATTCGACATTTATGCTACTGTGTAAAGGTATTTCATTTTTCTTCTCTTATTCGTATTCGCAAGTATGGCAGAGATTTCGTATGATGTGGCGGTTATCGGGGGCGGTCCGGCCGGCATGATGGCGGCCGGCCGGGCGGCAGCTTGTGGCGCGCAAGTGGTTTTATTGGAAAAAAATGCTTCGCTCGGGGTCAAACTGCTTCTCACTGGGGGTGGTCGTTGTAATCTCACAAACGCGGAATTGGATCAGCGTGTATTGTTGAGTAGGTTTGATGAAGCGGCGAAACCGCTCTTTTCACCCTTTTCTCAATTCGGGGTACCGGATACATTGGAGTTTTTTCAGGCGCACGGAGTGTCGACAAAAGTGGAGGCTGAAAATCGGGTATTCCCAGTGAGTGATAGTGCCCAGTCGGTGTTGCAGGCATTAGTCGAATACATGCGAGAAGGTAAGGTGACAGTGATATTGGATGCAGAAGTGATGGGCTTCGAAATTGCAGACAAGAAAATATGCGGGGTGCGCTTGAAAGAGCGGGGAACGGTTCGCGCGAAAAGCTTTGTGTTAGCAACGGGCGGTAAGTCGCGTCCCGAAACTGGTTCGACAGGGGAAGGCTTCCTTTGGTTAGAGGCAATCGGACATACCATCATTGCTCCTCGTCCGTCTTTGGTGCCACTGCGGGTAGCGGAGTCGTGGGTAACTGAACTGGCGGGAGCAAGTTTTTCTGAGGCAAAAATAACGGTATTGCAGAATGAGAAAAAGTTGTTTCCGGCACGCAAAGGAAAAATACTCTTTACTCATGTTGGGTTGAGTGGCCCTTTGGTATTGAATATGAGTCGGAGTGTGAGCGAATGGCTTCCACACGGGCCGGTTTTGATTTCCCTTGATCTGTTTCCGCAGGTGAATCTCGGGGAACTGGATCGGCAATTGCAAGCGATACTCGCTACCACAAAAAACAAGCGCATCAGAAACAGCATCGTGGGATTTGTGCCTCCCATTTTGATACCGGTTTTTTTACGTTTGATAGGTGTTGATAGTGCAAAGCTGACACACAGCGTGACACGAGATGAGCGGCTCGCACTCGTTCGGCTCTTGAAAGATATTCGTGTGACCGTGACAGGTCTGCTCGGCGCGGACAAGGCTATTATTACCAGTGGTGGAGTGGCGCTCTCAGAGGTGGACTGTAAATATATGCGTTCACGTCTGTATCCGAATTTATATCTTGCCGGTGATATTTTGAATATTGATCGACCATCAGGCGGTTATAGTTTGCAACTGTGTTGGACCACAGGCTTTGTCGCTGGCACGGCCGCTGCCAAGAAATAGGCAGAAAAAAAGCGCCGTACCGTCGTAGGGTCGTGCGCTTTGGGAGTAGGAGAGTTCACGCGAGAACTCATTGCTGGGATACCGACCGAGAACGAAGCAATTGTGAGGCATCGATAGCCGCTTTGTGCGTTACTCGGTGCGATTCAGGATTGCACTGAGCGCAAAACATCCGGTACCCGTAGTAGTACTCATAGGGCGTATAGCATTTGGGGCATTTTTCAGGTTCAGTTGTTTGGTCTTGCGAAAGAACAGGGCGAACAATCTTCTCCTTGCGAGTGTACTTGGAAATCTGCCAAGTCAGAAAACCGTGATGAGTGACACGGGTATTTTATCAGTTTTACATGTTCATTGCACAAAACTGATACCATGTATCAGTTTTGGTAAGAGAAGTTTCTGGCATTACTTTTTTTCTACCCAGAGTCCTTTTTCTTTGATAAGAGACACGAGTTCGTCTAAGGCTGTTTTTTCGGGAACGTCCCTTTTGACGAGTTGTTTCTTCCAGTACAAATTGATCATGCCGGGTCTCCCTCCGACATAGCCGAAATCAGCATCTGCCATTTCACCGAGACCATTGACGATACAACCCATGATCGCAATCCGCAGTCCGGCCATGTGGCCAAGACGTTCTTTTACCTTGTTTGTCGCGGTCTCGATATCAAAAAGCGTGCGTCCGCATGAGGGGCAGGAAATAAACTCAGTCTTTGTGATACGGCGTCTTGTCGCCTGGAGAATACTGTAGCAAACGGGGATTTCTTTCTCTGGTGACTCGGTGAGTGAGACACGAATGGTATCGCCGATCCCTTCCAAAAGAGCCGTACCGATCCCAATAGTGGATTTGGCGCGTCCATCTTCGGCATTGCCCGCCTCGGTAACTCCGAGATGAATGGGATAATCCATATTCTCTTTGTTGAGCATGTTTACGAGAATGCGATTGGCCTCAATCATGATGAGGGGATCAGCCGCCTTCATCGCAACCACGATATCGTGATATTCATACTTCTGAAAAATACGTAGATATTCCATGGCCGATTCTACCATTCCGAGTGGTGTGTCGCCGTATCGTGAAAGAATACGGTCTGAAAGTGATCCATGATTGGCACCGATGCGGATGGGCTTTCGTGCTTGTTTGGCCGCGGTGATGAAAGGGAGCAAGCTCGTCTCAATACGCGTGAGTTCCTTTTCATACGCGCCTGTTTCGAATTCCAGTTGTCGGGACAATTTACTGTCTAGGAGATTACCCGGATTGAGACGCACCTTGTCTGCCCAGAGGAGAGCCTCAAATGCCGCTGCTTGCGAAAAATGCACATCTGCGATGAGCGGCACGCTGATACCGTGTTTTTCCTTGAGGAGCGTGCGTATGTCGCCGAGTGCCTTGGCGTGTTTGGGTGTCTGCGTAGTGATACGCACGAGTTCCGCGCCTGCTCTGACGCAGAGGGCAGTCTGTTCGGCAGTTTTTTCAATATCAAGCGTATCCGTATTGGTCATGGTCTGTACACGGATGGGTTCAT
>CAYRWQ010000027.1:0-10806 GCA_964428075.1 uncultured Bdellovibrionales bacterium | reverse complement strand
TTTGGAATTTCGTTGATTTAGTGGTGTGGACTGGAACAGATAGTCGGATCATTATGTTTTTCTGGTCAACCGTGTATCTTTTTCAGACCTTAATTCTCGCTTCTACTTGGTATTTTACCCGAGTTTTTTTGGAGGGAGATGATGTGGATTTCCGGAAAAAAATATCCATGTTGGCCCTGCTTACTCCACTCGTTCTTTTTTTACCAACCTCCTGGAATCTCACAGGTTTTGATCTGATAAATTGTGAGGCAAGGCAAGGTATACTGGTGTACTATTTCTATGTTTTTCAGGTCATCGTGCTCTTGTGGACTTGTGGGTATTTATTCAAAAAATATCGCGAGGCGAAAGAGGACATTGTAGAAAAGAAGAAAATAGCCATTTTTTCTCTGGGAATATTGTGCTTTCTGATAGCCTTTTCTTGGGGAACCGTCTTTGGGAGCATCACGCTCCAGTGGGGGATGGAACAGTATGGTTTGTTTGGGATGCCCGTGTTTATCGGCTTTCTTGCCTATCTTATCGTTCGGTATCAGGCATTCGATATTAAACTGGTGGGGGCGCAGGCACTGACGGTGGCGCAGTTCATGCTTATTGGATCGATGCTTTTCTTCGCCAAGAGCGATGTCAATCGGGTGCTGACGGTGCTTACGCTTTTGCTCACCGCGGGGGCTGGCTGGTTTCTTATTCGATCCGTTAAAAAAGAAGTGGCCAGAAAAGAAGAACTGCAGCATATGTCGGATCGTCTGGCGATTGCCAATCAGGAGCTGAAGCGCCTCGATAACGCTAAATCAGAGTTCATTTCTATCGCTTCACATCAGCTCCGAACGCCACTCACCGCTATCAAGGGGTATACTTCGCTCATTTTGGAAGGAAATTACGGGAAAATCGAGAGTCAATTTGAGGATGTCATCAATAAAGTGTATATCGCGAATAACCGCCTGATCGATTTGGTTGAGAACCTTCTCTCTATCTCTCGTCTTGAGTCGGGACGGATGCAGTATAATTTTCAGCCAACGCAATTGGCAGAGGTATTGAAGGATGCTGTGAGTATGTTTGTGGTGATGGCAAAAAAGCGCGGACTCGATCTTGTAGTTGTTTTGCCCGAAAAGCCTTTACCGCTTATATCGGTCGATGCTGGTAAAATGCGCGAGGTCATATCAAATCTCATCGACAATGCTATTAAGTATACAGAGCACGGATCGGTGACGGTGAGCTTAAAACAAGTCGATGACAAACTCCGCTTTTCGGTCAAAGATACTGGGATTGGCGTATCCAAGGAGGATATCCAGCATCTTTTCATGAAATTTGCACGAAGCAAGGAAACCGAGAAATTGTATGTTGGTGGTACCGGACTCGGACTCTATGTTGGTCGAACATTTGTCGAAAAACACGGAGGAAAACTCTGGGTTGAGTCGGCCGGTCATGGTCATGGCTCTGAGTTTATCTTCGAACTTCCCATTTCTCGAGAGGAGGTGTAGTATAGTTTAGTGCTTCAGAAAATAATATTTTTTTTGTTTTTTCTATGGCTAAGATACTCCTCGTAGAAGATGATGTTTTCATTGCGGATATTTATAAAAAGAAATTTGAATCTTCTGGTTTTGAGGTGCTGAATATCACCAACGGTCGAGCAGTTCTCAAAGCAGTTGAAGAGCAGCACTTCGATCTTATTATGCTTGATCTCATTATTCCGGAGATGACAGGACTTGAGGTTTTGCGTGAATTGCGTGGGCCTCGTTACCCTGCAGATTTGAAGATTATCGTGTTCAGTAATCTTTCTGACCCAGATGACCGAGATCAAGCCGCGAAACTTGGTGCCAATGGTTTCATTTCTAAGACGGAGTCCTCGCCATCACAGGTGGTGGATGAAGTGAATCGATATTTGCATCAGTTTGGGGAGCAGCAGAGGAACGAAAGTCGACGCCAAGAAAACGATGTAGTGTCATCGGAAATCAAGTTTGATGCGAACGTAAAGCGACGAAAACGTATCCTGTTTATCGAAGACGAGGAGGTGTTTGTGGATATGTTCGGAAAAAAATTAACCGACGAAGGGTATGAGGTGTTAGTTGAAAACAACGGCACCCACGGATTTGAACGAGCACAACAGGAAGAGAACTTGGATCTCATTATTACCGACGCGATGCTGCCGGGTATTAACGGAAAAGATCTGATTGCGAGTATTCATACGGCAACTAAGACAGCTTCAGTCCCTATTTTTGTGATTTCGGCCTCGGTGGACGATGATGATATGGGTGAGATCATCTCTGCTGGCGCCACGAGAGCCTTCCTGAAAACAAAAATCGTACCGAGTCAATTAGTGGATGAGGTGAGAGCTTTTTTTAAGAAAAGTGAGCGCAAGTAAGTCGGTCACATGATTCACGATGAAATGGTATGGAACGAACACTCATGCGGGGGGTATCGACACAGGTTGGGTGCGAAGTGATGTTGCAGGGCTGGGTGAGCGCGCGGCGTGATCATGGGAAACTCGTGTTTCTTGATGTGCGAGACTCTTCAGGTACAGTGCAAGTGGTGGTTCTGTCCCAACATGCTGAGGCATATGCATCGGTAGCGATGGTGCGTACCGAGTGGGTGGTGAAGATCACGGGCACTGTTCATGCTCGACCTGAAAAATTGGTGAATCACGAGCAGATCAACGGCGGTGTTGAAGTGGAGGCGTTGTCCGTAGAAGTCTTGAATGAGGCCGAAACGCCCGTATTCGATATTGCCACTGACGGCAAGGAAGTGGGTGAAGAAGTTCGTTTGACGTATCGATATCTCGATCTTCGCCGTGAAAGAATGCAGTGCAATATTCGCAAGCGGCATGAGTTGATGTTGCATGTACGGAATTTTTATTCCGATGCAGGTTTTGTGGAGATCGAAACGCCGTATATGACAAAATCGACACCAGAAGGGTCGCGTGATTATGTAGTTCCTTCGCGTATCGAAAAAGGGAAATTCTATGCTCTTCCGCAGTCTCCCCAGCAATACAAACAGTTGCTCATGACCGCCGGTTTCGAGAGATATTTTCAAATTGTACGGTGTTTCCGTGATGAGGATACGCGTGGCGATCGTCAACCGGAATTTACACAAATAGACTTGGAGATGAGCTTCGCGTCTCAGGAAGATGTGATGCAATTGAATGAAACCATGATCGTGAATGCCATACAGAAGGTGTATCCAGAGAAGACGATTCAGGAGTTGCCATTTCCTCGCTTGACCTATCAAGAGGCTCTTGACCAATATGGATCGGACAAACCAGATCTCCGGAAAGATAAGACGGATCCAAACCTGCTCGCTTTCTGTTGGGTGATCGATTTTCCTTTCTTCGAAAAGGATGATAAGGGAGGATGGACGTTTACGCATAACCCTTTCTCGGCTCCGAAGCCAGAATACATAAAACACCTTCTTGAGAAACAAGAGATAGAATCTATCAGAGCAGCTCAGTACGATATGGTATTGAATGGATACGAGATCGGTGGTGGCGGTATCCGCAATCATCACCCTGATGCCTTGAAGAGTGTGTTCCAGATTATGGGATATACAGACGAACGTATCCAAGAAAATTTCGGGCATATGCTTCGCGCTTTGGCTTCTGGAACACCACCGCACGGTGGTATCGCTTTCGGCTTTGACCGCTTGATGATGTTGCTTCAGAATGAACCAAATATTCGTGAAGTTATCGCGTTCGCCAAAACTGGAGAGGGTCGTGATCCCATGATGCACGCTCCATCGCATATCGCGGCGATGCAATTGGATGAGCTCGGCATCGTATTGCGGAAATAGGCTATACTTGAAATCTCGGGTGTGTTTGTGGAATTGGAGTAATTCTTGAAAACAGGGTACAATGTAATATCCTGTTTTTGAAATGTATGTCACTATCTGTTTTTCAAAAATTGAATAAACATATCATCAACCGGTTTTTTGGCCATTTGTCACCCGATATTGGAATCGATCTTGGAACAGCCAATACGCTTGTATATGTGAAGGGAAGAGGTATCTTGATTAATGAGCCTTCTGTTGTCGCTGTCAATCAACGAACCGGGCAAATTCTCGCTATTGGTCGCGATGCAAAAAAAATGGTTGGGAAAACACCGAGTCATATCGTGGCCACTCGACCATTGGTTGATGGTGTCGTCAGTGATTTTGAAGTGACACAGCAAATGTTGCGTTATTTTATTCATAAGGTGAATCGTGGCCGTTTTTCCTTTCTTCGAAGACCGCGCGTACTGATCGGTATTCCATCTGGAGTGACAGAAGTAGAGAAACGAGCGGTAATCGAGGCCGCAATGAATGCTGGTGCCCGCCAGGCTTTTCTGATTGATGAGCCAATGGCTGCGGCTATTGGCGCACGGTTGCCGGTTACGGAGGCCGGAGGGAATATGGTGGTTGATATCGGTGGAGGTACTACGGAAATTGCTATCATTTCGCTCGGAGGAGTAGTCGTGTCGCGGAGTTTACGTATCGCTGGCGATGAAATGAACGAAGATATCGTTCGATACTGTCGAGATGAATTCAACATTCTGATAGGTGAGAGGACGGCAGAAGACGTCAAAATCGCGATTGGGAGCGCTTTTCCTTTGCGGGAACGTCTCACATACGCACTGCGCGGACGTGATCTGGTTTCTGGGCTCCCCAAAGAGATTATTGTGAATGATGAGCATGTTCGTGAGGCACTTTCGCGTTCGATTCGGGTCATCGTCAATAACGTCAAGACGATTATTGAGGAGACACCGCCAGAATTACTCTCAGATGTGATGCAGCGCGGTATCATCTTGGCAGGTGGTGGCGGGTTGATTCGTGGACTTGATCGCTTGTTGGCCAATCAGACGGGTATTCTAGTGCGTATGATGGAGGATCCTCTGACGGCGGTGGTACGTGGAACCGGATTGGTACTCGATGACATGGAGCATCTCCAAGCGGTGTTGATCGAAGAGGAGGACACGCGTTCATTATCTCCATAGAGTCATGGTATTCACGCACGTATACGACTTTCGGGTCTTCGGTTGTGAGTATCGTGTGATTAGAGAGTATGAGGAGACGTACATTTTTTCAGACCAAAATATCTAAAGCGCTGCTTGCGATATTTTTATTATGTGTCTTTGCATGGTGGCAACCGATCTTTCTTGGATCATCGATCGCGTCGGTCATGCAAGTTTTGCTGTTCCCTTTCGAACGTGCCTTTTCCGTGGTTGCTTTCGAAACACGAGATATTTTTTCGGCTATCAGTTCTATTAGTGAACTCAAAACACGCAATGAACAATTGGTCAAAGAGAACTTAGACTTGCGTGTAGACGTCGCTTCACTCGAAGAGATTCGTCAAGAAAACACAACATTGCGCCAGGATTTCGACTTGGCGTTACGAGAACAGTATGTTTTAGTTGCTGCTCAAGTGATCGCTTCGGATGGTTCACCGCAGGGAAACGCATTAGTCATTAACCAAGGTACAGGTGCAGGTGTCGAAGTTGGTATGCCGGTGATTGTCGGAAAGGGTTTGCTTATCGGAAGAGTCTCAGCAGTCTTTATTGGAAGTGCTCGAGTCACACTTTTGTCGGATCCAGGAAGTATGGTGGCGGTAACAGCGACGGAGCATTCTGCACATGGTATCGTACGCGGGGAATATGGGTTGGGGATACTCTTAGACTTGGTCCCACGTACAGATGTGCTGGTGCGCGGCGAAAATATTGTTACGTCTGGCCTGGGCGGCGAATTGCCACGCGGATTGTTCGTGGGAACGCTTCAGGATCCGGAATATACTGATGATACACTCTTTCAGCGGGCTCCAGTGATTCCGCCGGTGAGATATACAGATATTCGTTTTGTTTCAGTCATTGTAGCCACAAAACAGCCATGAGCATTTGGATCCGCATCGGGAGTGTAGTGTGCGTGCTGGCACTTCATTTGTCATTCATTTCACTGGTGCCTTTGGGTATCATCGTTCCGGTGGTTCCGATTGCAGCGACTGTCATTTGGACGTTTCTGTTCGGTTTTCCCAGGGTACTGTGGCCGGTGTGTTTCATGATTGTGGTGAGCGATAGTGTTCTTTTTGGTGCTGTTCGATTCATATCCGTGTATTTCGTACTGGTAGCGTACGTAGTCAGTTTTTTTATGAAACGAACGTTGGTGGGTGATCGGGACCGAATGAGTTCGTTTCTGCTCAGCCTTTTTGCTGGAGCTGCTGGAGGCGGGTATGTATTCTTTATATGGTTACTTGGTTATAGTATGTCGAATCTATCCGATTGGTCGCGTGTTTCTTTTTGGTCGATGTTTGTCGGAACTATTGGATTGAATGCATGCCTGACGATGCTCTCATATATTTTGTTGTTTCCGGTACTACAATGGTTCGAAAACACGATCCGTGCTTTTCGTTGGGATGGATCATTTGTTGTGAAATGAAATATTATGAAGTTGTTTGTCGGTAAACTTATTCATCCATCGAAGCGCGGCCGTGAAATTGACGATGCCGTACTTACCTTGACCGAGGAGGACGCGGCGCGTTTGGAATGGCCCCTGTCTAAAGGTTGGTTTGTTCGGATCTGGTGGTTGGCGATTTTATTGCTTTTTGGTCTTGCGGGTAGAGTTTTCTTTCTGGGTATAATCGAGGGAGAAAAATATCAGGATATGGCTGAACGAAATAGTTTGCGCGCTATTCCTATTCTCGCGCCACGTGGCATCATTTATGCGAGCAATGGACAAGCATTGGTACACAATATTCCGACTATTGATTTGGCAGTAGTATCATCGGATATCCCAAAAGACATTGAGACACGTAAACACGAACAGGATGAGTTGCTCTCAATGATCAATTTGGATCGTGCTGTTGTGGAGAAGGTTTTTGGGAGCATGAAGAATGATTCGACACCTGTTTTGCTCAAAGCGCGGCTGACACAAGAAGAAATGTTGCTCATTTTGAGTCGACAATCGGATTTTCCTGGAGTCGTGTTTGTGAAATCAGCGCGGCGTGAATATGTGAGTGGGGCAATTTTTTCTCACTTGCTTGGCTATGAGGGCAAGATTGAACAGGAGGAGTCAGACCAATACCCAGACTATGCCTCTTCGGATATCGTTGGAAAACAAGGCATTGAAAAATCGTATGAGTCGGTGCTACGAGGAAAGAAGGGGACAGAGCGTGTCGCAGTCGATGCGTATGGTAAAGTGAAAAAGGCGCTTGGTATCACTCGTCCGATTCCGGGGAGCGATGTTGTTTTGCATATTGATGCCGAATTACAGAAAAAACTTTTTGATAGTCTCAGTGATCTTCTTGAGAAGCAGCATCTCAAGCGAGCCGCTGCTGTCGCGTTGAATCCGGAAACAGGCGGGATATTGGCAATGGTCAGTCTGCCAAGTTATGATAATAATCTGTTTTCGGGTGGTATTGATCAAAAGGAATACCAAGCATTGGTGACAGATAACGCGAAACCGTTGTTTAATAGAGCGGTGAGTGGAGAATATCCACCAGGATCAACTCTTAAGCCAGTCATCGCAGCCGCTGCCTTGTCGGAAGGTGTCGTGAATGAACATACACAGATAGAGAGTCGGGGAGGTATTAGTATTGGGAAATTCTTTTTCGGAGATTGGAAAGCGCATGGCTTTACCGACATTCGGCGTGCCATCGCAGTATCGAGCGATGTATATTTCTATTCGGTCGGTGGGGGGTATGGCAGCATCCCGGGTTTGGGGATGCGACGTATGAAAACGTATGAGGAGTTGTTCGGCTATGGCGTGCCGAGCGGTATTGATATTCCTGGAGAGGCGGATGGATTCTTACCGGACCCCGACTGGAAACAGAAGCGTTTTGGTGAACGTTGGTATATTGGCGATGATTATCATGCCGCTATCGGCCAAGGGTTCGTCACGGCGACCCCACTCCAAGTTCTGAATTCTGTCGCGACGATTGCCAACGGAGGAACACTGCGTGAACCGCGTATCGCTGCGCAGATTCGGGATGTTTCGGGGAAGTTGTCACCAGTTGAAGTACCAATTATACGCAAAGACTTTATTGATGCGCGTATTCTCAAGGTTATTCGTGAAGGGATGCGCGAAACGGTGACTGAGGGTACAGCTCAGCCACTGCGGGACTTGTCGGTTGCCGTGGCTGGCAAGACTGGGACGGCTCAGTTTGGATCAGGAAAAGATACGCATGGCTGGTTTGTTTCCTTTGCTCCGTACGAGGCACCAAAAATCGCATTGATCGTGTTGATTGAAGGACAGGGTGAGGAGGGGTATAATGCGGTTCCAATCACCAAAGAGGTGTATGAATGGTACTTTGGAAATCGTGAGATCACGAAATAATATGTTTTGAATGAGGGACGATTTTTCGGAGTTGACATTTTTAACCTGTCTGTTACCATGGATACGTTTCAAAAGTAATTGCTGTGTCCAGTGCAGCAGTTTTTCTTTCAGAGGAATTTTTCAGAGTTCGAGTGATGTAAGTGAATTGAAACGAATAGGAAGATGTCGGGTGGTGTGAATCCCGTTTATTTTTTAAAAAAACAACATGTCTAGAATCTACACTGAGGAAGGTTTGAAGAAGCTTCAGTCTGAACTCGAAGAACGGAAAGGTTCTGTACGTCATGCGATAGCGCAGGCTATTAAGGAAGCAAAGGAACAAGGAGATTTGTCTGAGAATGCCGAGTACAGCGAGGCGAAACGTCAGCAAGATGAGAACGAAAATCGTATTGTCGAACTTGAGACACTCTTGCGCGATGCTGTTCTGGCGGATACGAAGGTGAAGGGATCAGAAGTGGGTATGGGTTCCAAGCTGACGGTTATGCTCGGAAACAAAGAAATTGCCTTTGAAATCGTGGGTTCAAACGAAGTGGATCCAGCTCACGGGAAAATTTCCAATGAGTCTCCGCTGGGCAAGGCTTTTATGGGTCGGAAAAAGGGAGATCAGGTTCAGATCCAAGCCCCAGTTGGTATTACGAAATACGAGATACTCGACGTGAAGTAGTTTTGTATCGCTTGTGTGTCGGTGAGTCCTTGTGATGTGCCGGGATAGGTTTTTGCTTGCTTGAAAAGGAGAAAATCGGTAGACTACAGGAGAATTTGTTGAACGAAACACACTATGCGCGAAGATATCCTGGCTACTAAACAGGAGAAGTTGGCCCAGTTGACACAGGCGTTTGGTACCGCATACCCCGAGAAAACACATCGGACACTCACTATTGTGACGACCCTTGAACGTTTTGATGCACTGTCTACGACTCAGGAAACGGTAGTACTGGCTGGTCGGGTGCGTTCTTTGCGTATGATGGGCAAGATCGGTTTTGCGCATCTTGAGGATGGAAGTGGGAAGTTCCAATTGTTCTTCTCTGAGCAAGCGACTGGTGCGGATGCGATGAGGTTGTTCGCCGATACTATCGAAATAGGTGATTTCATTGAGGCTTCTGGTACGGTTTTCGTGACCAAGAAAAATGAGAAAACATTAAGTGTCGTGTCGTGGCGTATTCTGAGCAAGTCCATGCGACCGATTCCTACCGAGCACTTCGGTCTACAAGATGAAGAGGAGCGTTTGCGCCGTCGCTATCTTGATTTGCTTTCCAATGCGGATACCCGAGAGATTTTTGTGAAGAAGAACGTTTTTTGGCAAACAGTCCGGACTTTTCTCGCGACACGGGGTTATCTTGAAGTGCAGACACCGGTACTTGAGCATATCCCGGGTGGCGCGGAAGCCGAGCCATTTGTTACGCATCATCGGGCACTCGATCAAGATTTTTATCTACGCATTTCGCTTGAACTTGCCCTAAAGCGATTGCTTGTTGGGGGATACGAGCGTGTCTTTGAAATCGGACGCGTCTTTCGCAACGAAGGTATCGACCGTGAACATCTCCAGGAATTTGATCATATAGAATGGTATGCGGCCTATATGGACATGGAAACAGGTATAGCCCTGACCGAGGAACTGTATCGCGAAGTCACAAGAGCGCTCGTGGGTGAATCACTGACGACAGAATACGAAGGGATACAACTTGATTGGTCCAAACCATTTTTACGCCTCGATTATTTTACAGAGTTTAAAAAAGATACCAGTATTGATCTTGCGGGTGAGGTATCCATTGAGACGCTGCGGACCAAAGCTGATGAACTGGGTATTCGGTATGATCTCTCTTTTGGGGCAGGACGGCTTATTGATACTCTCTATAAAAAGACCGTACGTAAACGATTGATCCAGCCTTGTTTTTTGATTGGACATCCAACATTGGTCTCACCACTCTCGAAGCTTGATCCCTCGAATCCAAAACGCACACTGCGTTTTCAGCCGATAGCCGCCATGAGTGAGCTCGGTAATGGTTTCTCGGAGCTGAACGATCCGCGTGAGCAGCGTATGCGTTTTGAAGAACAGATGCGTTTACGTGCGGCTGGCGATAGTGAAGGCATGCTCCTCGATGAAGATTTTCTCGAAGCGCTCGAGTACGGTATGCCGCCAGCCTGTGGTTTCGGGATGAGCGAGCGTCTTTTCGCCATTCTCATGAATCGTTCTGTTCGTGAAACCGTGATTTTCCCACCAACTCGTCTGGCACCTCGTTCTTCGTAGGGAAGAGGGGAGTATGGATTGCACTTGTCATTTTTGATATTTCTGTTACTCTAGGATTTGCAGTGTAAATCTGTTTTTTTGTGTTTCTTTGGCCCCATCGTCTATCGGTTAGGACATCAGGTTTTCATCCTGGTAAGAGGGGTTCGACTCCCCTTGGGGCTACTAAATAATATTCTGCGTATAGCACCTCAGGTTTTTTTGTCGGAGCACAGGATTTCTTGTGTGGTTCCACGAGCAAAACTAATATGAGAGGCCTCCCAAGGCCTCTTTTTGGTATG
>CAYRWQ010000026.1:0-11658 GCA_964428075.1 uncultured Bdellovibrionales bacterium | reverse complement strand
CAGGAAGAAACTGCCTATGAAAACTATTGTTGCTATTGGAGGAGGAGAGTTGAAGACCACTCCCCTTGACTGGTATGATTGGGCGATTATTGTTTTGGTTGCGTTTTCCATTATTATCGTTGAAGAAATATGGAAGGGTATATATCGCAGTTGGCTCACACAGTCTGAAATTATTGGTAATATTTTGAAAGCGTGAGATACGCGGCGATTTGGCCGAAACTGATGCCGCCATCGCCAGGTGGGACCTCGCGGTTTATAAGGACACCCTTGGAAAGAAAGTACTCTGTCATGAGACGGTTAGCGACACAGCCACCTGCCCACACGATGGGCTTGTCTGTTTGTGCCGCGATGGTGTGTAGGCCTTCGGCGAGATAGTGTTGCGCGGTGGCGGCGAGGCGATGCTTGTCTGTCTGAAGATTGTGAATAAGGTATCGAAAGAGCGGCGCGGTTTGGAGTATCGAGTCTTGGATAACGGGCGTGAGAGGGTAAGGCTTGGTCGAATACGCCTCGAGGAGCATGGCGGGACGACCATCATAGGTGCGTTCGTCACAGAGACCAAGGAGCGCGGCAGTCGCATCGAGAACACGACCACAGCTAGAGGTCAGAGGAGCATTGAATCGTTTTGTGAATTGTGTCTCGAGGAGGGAGAGTTCGGTGGATGAAAAACGAGTGTCGAAACATGAGGCAGTTTCTTGTGAGGAGAGAAAAGAACGGAGTATGGCGTAGAGCATACGGTGTGGATAGCGAGTAGCGGTATCGCCACCCAGAAGTGGATGTGTCTCGAGGTGTCCGATACGGGTGTGATTTTCAAAAATTTCACCGCCCCAGAGGGTTTCATCGTCTCCGTATCCGAGTCCATCGCAGACGATAGCTCGAAAGTCGTCGAGATGGTGTTCGGCTGCGACCGCACAGGCATGGGCGCGGTGGTGTTGTATGGGTATGAGTGGAATGTGGAGTTTTTGGGCCAGTACTTGCCCATAAATTGATGTTTGGTATTCCGGATGGGCATCGCACAGAATAGCTTGTGGCATGATATGCGTGGAGGAGAGAAAATGATCGATGGTTTCTTGGTAACGTTTGAAAGTTTCCGGATGGGTAGTGTTGCCAAGATGTTGTGAGAGTATGACACGTCCATGACCGTCGTAGAGCGCAAACGTACTGTTCATCTCTGCGCCGAGGGCGAGGAGAGGTGTAGTCAGTGACGCGTTGATGACGATGGAGCGCGGGACAAATCCGCGGCTGCGTCGGAGTATAATGGATGTTTCGGAAATGACTTTGACAATGGAATCATCAGCGGCCTGTGTGATTTTCCGATCATGGTCCAGAATGATGGGTACCCATTGTTCTGCTCGGGTAGTCGTAATGGGAGCCTGGGTAAGATTGGAGGAAGTACAGACGAGCGGATGCGGATAGGCATCAAAGAGGAGTATATGAAGTGCGGTGGAAGCGAGCATAATACCGATGGTGTCGAGTTCACTGACTGCTGGTGCGTGCGCGTGTTTTTTGACGAGAATAATCGGACGTTCTAATGAAGTGAGTTGCCGTTCTTCTTCAGGAGTGAGTGTTCCGATGGTTCGCGCCATATCGAGATCACGACAGAGGACGGCATAGGGTTTGTGAGTTCGCCTGGTGAGTGAGTTGAGTTTTTGGAGTGTATGCTGGTGCGTGTTGCAGAAGAGGTGGAAGCCACCGATACCTTTTATGGCGACAATCTCATTGTGTTTGAGAGCGTGACTGACTCGGTGGAATTTTTCCGTATCATTCGCAATGAGCAAGGATTTTCCGTGTTCAGAGAGTGTCAACTGGGGGCCGCAGGCGTGGCAGGCGATGGTTTGCGCATGAAAACGGCGATGAGCCGGGTCAGTGTATTCTCGTCTGCACTCATCGCACATCTTGAAGTCACGCATCGTGGTCGTGGCACGATCGTAGGGGCTGGCTTGCGTGAGCGTGAAGCGCGGGCCGCAATGAGTGCAGGTGAGGAAAAAATATTGGTATCGGCGATCGTGTGGATCGTGAAGTTCGGTGAGGCATTCATTGCAGAGGAAGAAATCTGGCGGGATTTCTGCGTAGCCGTAACCATCACTTTCGTGAATCTGAAAATCGGTGTATTGCTCTCTGGTTGGCTCGACGCGTACTGAATCGATACGCATGTGCGGTGGTAATTTGGTTAAGATGGTATGGAAAGCACTCGCATCATCAACAACAACTACGACACCTATACCGGTATTTTGTACAAAACCAGATATGCCAGCTTGAGTGCAGGCATTGTATATATACGGGCGAAAACCGACCCCTTGTATGATTCCGGTGAGGATGAAGCGTGAGAAGTGCGACATAGTGAAGCGTAAGATGCAAAGACGAGTGAGGCGCGGTTGTCTGTGAGAGCGGTGTGAGTCAGCTGAGGTGGGAGTTTGTGCACGTTTCGTTGATAATATAGCAAGGAGATCGAACCTCAAAATCCATTGTGTGCTCCCAGTATAATCCAGAGAATTCGGAAGACATTCTTCAGTAACTCTCTCAAATCTCATGTCGAACTGAATTGTAGCGTTTCAGGTGACAATCGTACAGATTTTTGTTTTATATACATGCGGTGAAATTTAAGAGAGTTACTTAGATTGCGGTCTGGAGCGCGAAGGTTCATTTGAGCGCCAAATGGCTGATTTTTTGTGTTTAGTGTAACCGAAGGGAGATGAGTAGAGTCATATATGCTCTAGGCACCCGTGTGTATTCAACGAACATGTCCGATGTTCAGAACGGTTTTTTTGGAGATGTTCGTGGTATGATGGGTGTATTCTTGTTAGAGTATTTGATGATACGTATCGAGAGCTACCGAACCTATGTCATCCTTTGAACGTTTGCAGCAGTCGAAACAGGAGACTATCGCCTTACCGCCAGACAATTCCCGTGAGCGTGAAGAAAGATGTCGAACGGAACACTGCGTGAGTTTGTCAGATATTCACAACGATCTTGTGGCGGCACAAGCCAGTCTCGAGCAGCGAGGTATCGTTTCCAAAGATGGTGCGTGGCGACATCCGATGGATTTGATTATCACGGGGGACAGTGTGAACAAACAAGCACCCAACCTGGAAGTGTTGAGATACTTTCGGCACCTCCAAAAGACGGCACCTCCTGGTTATTCCGTGAAGATGTTGGCTGGGAATCATGAACTCGATTTGTTGTCACGGGCGGCAGACGGCGAGAAAATCGAATTGAAGGATAAGATGATCGACTTTCTCGGATCGATGGATATTGTGTGTGTACGCGGACCAGTGTTGTATCTCCATCGGTATCCCTCAATCGGATTGGTGCGAGACATGTGGCAGCAATACTGTAAACAGGATGGCAATCCGGATAGGTGGGATATAAACCGTCGTTTCCAAGAGGCGGTGTCGACGATACATAAGACGCCCGCACAGAGCAAGGCCGTGTTTCTTGAGTGCGATGACGGAGGGGACGAAAGATCGCTCGGGGGTCTTTCTGCACAGGCGTATTATCAAAGATATGGCGTCATCATCGGTCACTTTCTGAAGGAGATGGGTATTACGACCGTCATACATGGGCACAAGAAACGGAAGGAGGGTGGTCAGGGTTTTGAGCAGTACATCCCCGGGATTTTCATGGTGAATAATGATGCGTGCATTTCGAGTGACAAGAATCCTGGACATCACCACCGAATCGGTTCTCTTCAGGTGGCTCCCACGAAGGATGGTGGTATAGAGGTCACGTGCACGTACAAGCCAGATATCAAATCTGGGCGGAAGGGCACCCAAGTACAACAGGCGACGATTCATTAGTGGAGAGAGTTTTATGTCTGGAGTGCGGAGTTTCCGCACTCGTTTTTTTTTCGTATCTCATGGTCAATTTGACATACCCCCATGGGGGTATTATACTGGTGGTAGTGTTAGTATATTTTATTCATAAAAGGAGAAAATATGCATACGGAAAAGATGAAACTCATTCGTCGACTCAAGATTATCGAAGGACAGGTGCGTGGGCTGCAGGAGATGTTGGCGAAAGATGTGTACTGCATCGATATCATCACGCAGACTTCCGCCGTGAAGCAGGGACTGACCAATATCGAGGATAAATTGATGGAATCACATCTGGGGAGCTGTCTCATTCGCCAGATGAGGCATGGTCAGGAGGGACAGGCCAAGGCGGAGATACTGAAAGTGTATCGGTTGAAGCGAAGATAATCTCATAATTTATCAATTCTCACTAACTCTATGAACAAGGTTTCATCGTACCTCGCAGCATCATTGGTTTGCATAGCCGCTCTGATTGGTTTCGGAGTTGGGTATGTATTGACTCCAGACTATGCCATGTATGATAAGAGTCGCATGGATCTCGGCCAGCCGGATCGGACGCTTGATTTGCGCTATATCAATGCAATGATCGCGCACCATCGTGGCGCGATGCTGCTTGCAAAACAGGCACAACAGAGTGAGCGCGAAACAGTGAAGAATCTCGCCGTAGAGATACAGGCGAATGAACCGAAACTGATCGACGAGCTCTATGCCTGGAAGCGTGATTGGTATGGTGATCGACGTCTCGTGCCAGATCCTCTTGTGGCGAAGCTTGGGAGTTACGATGCGACTTTTGATCTGCGTTTCCTGAATGCGCTGATCGCTCATCATGAGAGCGGTATCCTGATGACAAGGGAAGTGCGGCTGAAATCGAGTCGTAATGTCGTACTCGATAATGCGGATGCGGTAGAGTCGTTTCTCGGTGGTGGACTCGTGACGTTGCGGGGTTGGAGGAGTGAATGGTATAAACTCTAAAACACTATGATTACTCAAAATTTTTCCGTTATCGGGATGCATTGTGCGAGCTGTTCCGCTCTCATTACGAAGCGTTTGAAGAAAATGAATGGAATTACCGAGGTGTCTGTGAACGTGGCGACCGAACAAGCGAAAGTGACTTTCGAGGCGGATCAGGTCACGACAGAGAATATGAATCAGGCACTGGAACCGCTCGGGTATTCATTGGTGTCAAGAACTCAGTCCGACGCAGAACCTCTTGTCCGGGGAGAGGAGAAGTTCTTCATTTCTGAACAGGCGAAAACGTATTTTGTTCTTCCGCTGTCAATCGTATTTTTTGTGTTGATGCTGTGGGAAATCGCCGCTCGGAGATATTTTGTCGTACCGAATTTTCCGTTTCCGATGGACTTATGGAATATATTTTCTTTGGTGATAGCCACTCTCGTACTCTTCTGGATCGGGAAGCCGTTTTTGTCCGGATTGCTTCGTTTTCTGCGATTCGGAACGGCGGATATGCACGCGCTGATCGGCATGGGCACGTCGGTCGCTTATTTGTATAGTACCCTGATCGTTCTCGTTCCTGCTTTTCGTGCATATTTTCGTTTTCCTGAGGCGGTATATTTTGACGTCGTGATTGTGGTGATTGGTTTCGTCACGTTTGGGAAATACCTCGAGGCTCGTGCTCGGGCGAAAACCGGCGATGCCATCGCTCGATTGCTCCATCTTCAAGTGAAGACCGCGTTGGTCATTCATGGAAATGCAGAAGTGGAGGTACCGATTGAATCGGTGATGCCTGATGACCTGGTCAGGGTCAAACCGGCTGGTAGGATTCCGGTTGATGGTGTCGTCGTTGATGGGACACCGTTTATTGATGAGTCGATGCTTTCGGGTGAGTCGATGCCAGTCGAGAAGAAACCTGATGATCTGGTTCGTGCTGGCACGCTCAATACAACCGGCACTTTCGTCTTTCGAGTAACCGCGGTAGGACAGACCACTTTTTTGGCGCGTATTATTCGGATGGTCGAAGAAGCGCAGGGCAGCAGGGCGCCGATACAGGCGTTGGCCGATCGAATTTCAGCCATTTTTATACCGGTTGTCTTAGGATTTTCGGTGGTGGCGGTCTTGGGTTGGCTAATACTCGGCACTCCCGTGTATGGTTTCCCCCAAGCACTTTCATTTGCGCTGTTGGCTTTCGTCGGAATATTGGTGATCGCGTGTCCTTGCGCGCTTGGATTGGCTACGCCAACCGCGATTATTGTTGGAGTTGGGAAGGGAGCGGAGAAAGGAATCTTGATTAGGGACGCGTCGATACTCGAAGCACTGTCTCGAGCTCAGGTCGTCGTGATGGATAAAACAGGGACATTAACGAAAGGTGCGCCGGAACTGATTTCCATTCATACCGTGTCCGGATGTGAGGAGCATCAGATTCTTGCCATTGCCACGGCCCTCGAAAAGCGTTCTGAGCATCCTTTGGCACAGGCTTTCACAAATTTTTCCGCGGAGAGGAAGATCGGTATTCCGCCGGTCGGCGATTTTAGAGCAGAGCCCGGGAGGGGCGTTCGAGGCGTCATTGATGGACGAACCTATTGTTTCGGTAGTCTCAGATGGGCGCAGGAAACTGGGGTTTCTGTAGAGGCAGGCATATTGGATCAAACGGTCAATGCGGGCAGAGTCTCATTAATTTTGTTTTCAGAGCGCGAATTGCTCGGAATATTTTTTGTCGCTGATGCGGTGAAGCCGGAAGCGCGAGACGCGGTCGCAGCACTGCATAAACTCGGTCTACGGGTGATCATGCTGACTGGAGACCAAAAGCAAGTCGCCTCCTCTATCGGAAAACAGGTCGGTATTAGCGAGATCATTGCGGAGGCATTGCCGGACGATAAATTTGCGGCGATTCAGCGTTTGCAGAAAGAAGGAAACATTGTGGCCATGGTAGGGGATGGGATTAATGATGCTCCTGCTCTTGCCCAAGCGAATATCGGCATTGCTATGGCAACAGGAACCGATGCGGCAATCGAGTCGGCCGGCATCACCCTGTTGCATGGGGATATTGGAAAACTCGTGAAAGCTATTCGTTTGTCCCGGATGACCATTGTTGGTATCAAACAGAATCTCTTCTTTGCGTTCATCTTTAATGCAGTCGGCATACCTCTTGCGGGAGGCATGCTGTATCCTGTTTTTGGATGGTTTTTGAGCCCGGCTTTCGCGGGTTTGGCGATGGCATTTTCGAGTGTCACGGTTGTGGGCAATGCGCTTCGTTTACGAGTTAAGCAGCTATAGAGCATGGAAAAGAGTATGAAAGACAAAGAGATCAAACCAGACACCTCTCTTTTTCATGTGACTGGCATGCATTGTCGGGCATGTGTGTCGTTGATTGAGAGCGAGTTACAAGAGCATCCTCGTGTGGTTTCGGCGATATCGAGTCTCCAGAAACATTCGGTTGAGGTGAGCGGTGACTTTGGTGGTATGAGTCAAGAAGCACTGGCTGATGAATTCACCGCGCTTCTCATCAAACATGGGTACAGCCTCACGGTGGAGCGAACTGTACCCAGGCGTGCATGGGGTGATTTTCGATGGGCTGTGCCGATCGCGTTGTTACTGATCGGGGTTTTCGTATTATTACAGAAGCTCGAATTGGTCGACTTGATTCATGCTCAGGAAGTTTCTCTCGGCACGACGTTTTTTATTGGTGTGATCGCATCGCTCTCTTCTTGTCTGGCTGTGGTCGGAGGGCTCGTGCTTTCGGTCTCGGCCACCTTTGCCAAGGGGGGCGACTCAGTGAAACCGCAACTGTTGTTTCATAGTGGAAGACTAATCACTTTTTTTCTGCTCGGTGGTGTGATCGGTGCTTTTGGCGCGCGTTTCGCATTGAGTCCACAGGCAACTGTGATACTGGGAGTGCTGACGAGTATCGTGATGTTCATTCTGGGGCTGAACTTGCTCGACCTTTTTTCATGGGCCAAGGTGTGGCAACCAACATTGCCACGGTTTTTTTCGACACATGCGTTACGATTGGCAAAACTGAATCATCGCCTGACACCCTTTTTGCTTGGAGTCATCACATTTTTTCTGCCTTGTGGATTCACGCAGTCGATGCAACTGTACACGCTTTCAGCCGGGAGTTTTTTGGATGGAGCGCTGACGATGCTGGTTTTTGCACTCGGTACTTTGCCAGTACTCGCTCTCGTGAGTTTCAGTTCGCTTGGCGTCCGCACGGGCATGCATTTGGGAGTATTTTTCAAAACCGCCGGTTTGCTGGTGATTGCATTCGCGCTTTTCATGTTGTTAAATAGTATGGTGGCGGCTGGATGGTTGTCGCCTGTGTGGTAATTTCACGAGTATTGAAGACATATGAAACAACGATACATCTGGAGCTTTGTGTCGATTCTAATGGTTCTTGGCGGGTATTTTATTACGAAGCCAACTGCCCAAAAGGACATATCTCCCATTTCTCAAGATGCTGTGAATAATGTGACTGAGAGTGATGGGAAACAGTATGTTGAAGTGCGAGCGAAAGGCGGGTATTTTCCGAAAGTGAGTACGGTCAAAGCGGGTGTGCCGACCGTGCTTCGCTTACGTACCGAGGGCACTTTTGATTGTTCTTCTCAGGTGCGGATTCCGAGTTTGAATGTGGCTCAATCTCTTGCAATATCCGGTATTACCGAGGTTGATCTTGGGGTGCTCAAACCCGGTACTCTCTCTGGCACATGTAGTATGGGCATGTACTCTTTTGAGATTCGCGCGGAATAGGCCCTGGCGGTCTTGGGTTGGCTTTTTGGCTCGGGTACGCTACGATAGGAGGGTATGAAAGCGGAGATATATAGGAGAATACAGCGGGATACCGAGACAGCGCAGCAAGCGGGCTTGTTAGTGGATTTTTCGTTGCCGATGTTTCAAGTCGAGCGTCCAGAGGAGGCAGTTTTTGGAGAATACACTTCAAATATCGCTTTGGTGATTGCGAAACTCGCTGGTCAGAATCCACGCCAAGTAGCGGAAATCTTACAGGCGGTTTTATTGAAGAATGACATAGAGGACGCACTTTTCGAAAGAATCGAAGTCGCTGGTCCGGGGCATCTTAATTTCTTTTTGTCGCAGAAAAATTTCGAACGGGCTGTAGATGTCATCCTTGAACAGGGACAGCGATATGGCAGTTTGACTATCGGAGAACACATTAAAATAAACAACGAGTTTATTTCTGCTAATCCAACTGGCCCTTTGCACCTTGGCAATGGGCGAGGGGGATTTTTTGGCGATACTTTGGCGCGCGTCTTACGTAAGGCGGGATACGAAGTAACGAATGAATACTATGTGAATGATGCTGGCGGGCAGGTAGTGAAACTTGGACACAGCGTCCTTCAGGACAGCGAGGCTGTGTACGCGGGGGAATATATCGAAGATCTGCATGTTCGATTGGTAGGAAACGATAACGATATCGTGGGAGAGGATGGCGCGCGTCTGATCGGTGAGCGGGCAGCCGATCTGATTTTGCATGAGTATATCCAACCGACACTCACTGAGAACATGGGCATTCATTTTGATGTGTTCACTTCTGAGAAGCGAGATATTGTCGAACAAACATATGTCGATCGGGCGCTTGAGATATTGGAAGTGAAGAAAATGACCTACGAATCAGAAGGCGCTGTTTGGCTCAAGACAAAGGAATTTGGCGATGATAAGGATCGAGTGCTGGTGAAGAGCGATGGAACAAAAACATATTTCGCTTCTGATTGCGGATATCTTCTGTCTAAAATAGAGCGCGGTTTCGTGCGTTTTATTTTGACACTGGGAGCGGATCATCATGGGTATCAGGCACGTTTGCGTGCTGCGGCGGGAGCGCTTGGTTTCGCGGGACGTTTTGATTTCGTGTTTGTCCAAATGGTGCGTTTGATGAAAGATGGCCAGGAGGTACGAATGAGTAAGCGGGCAGGTACTGTCGTTTCGATTGACGAATTGATCGAGAAAGTAGGTATCGATGTCGCCCGATTCTTTTTTCTCATGTACAGTCCAGACACGCACATGAACTTCGATCTTGGACTGGCCGAAGAGCGGTCACAGAGAAATCCGGTGTATTATGTTCAGTATGCGCATGCGCGACTCTCGAATGTGTTGCATAAGGCCAAGGAGCAAGGATTCGACGTGAATGGCGGTGATGCTTCACTTCTGACGAATCCGAAAGAACGGTTATTGCTTGCTGAAATTCTCGCGTTTCCTGATCTGATCGCTGATATAGCTGAGAACTATGATGTTCACCATCTGCCCCAATACGCCATTCGTCTGGCTGATCGACTGCATTCTTTTTATGATGCTTGCCGGATACTCGATATCGATCAGCGCCAGTTATCAGAAGCTCGACTTCGATTGGCGCAGGGTGTTCTATTAGTCTTAGGAGAAACGCTTCGTCTGATTGGAGTGTCGGCACCAGAAAAAATGTAAGAGGAACATTATGATACACAGAATTCCGAAAAAATATAGGGAGAAATACGCGAAGCCGAAGGGGGTTGGTTGGTCAGTTCTTTCTTTTGCGCTCAAGATTTTTGGACCGGTTGTCTTATTTTTTGTGGTAGCTGTCGGACTCGATGTATATTCGCTGATTCGTTGAGTCTGTATTCATTGTTGCTTTCCTATGGAACTACTCACGCTGTATCTCGTCCGACATGGAGAAGCAGAGCACAATGTGCTCGGGGTTGGTTCATCATTGCCTGAAGTTACCGAACGACACCTGACTGAGAAGGGTAAGGATCAGATTCGGGCGGTCGCAGAATCGCTCAAGGGCAAGCCGATTGCCGCTATCGTGAGTTCGCCATTGGTGCGGACGCGTGAGACAGCAGCCATTATTTCGGAGGCGATTGGAGTACCGGTTGATATCGACGACCGTTTGCACGAGACGGGTTTAGGCGTTTTTAATGAACAACCCATCCGATTATTTTTTGAGAAGTATCCAAAGCCGGAAACGCGTATTAATCCGGATCAACAAGACGGAGTGGAAAGTTTTTTGGATATGCGTTCTCGGTTGAAAAAATTTTTAAGCGATCTGGAACGGCATTATGCGGGTCGGTATGTCGTAGTGGTCTCGCATGGTGATCCGCTTGAACAATTGCACGGTATATTGACCCGCGAGGCACCGGGTATTTCTGCTTCTGGTTGGTATCCTGCTAAAGGGAGTTGCACCGAAATGGTGTGGAAGGGGGAATGAATATTGGTTTGCCGGGCATTGTTATCAAACGTGCAGCAAAGCAGATGTCAGCAGGGCTCGTCTGACATCTTCGCGACCACTTTCCTGCGAAAAATCTTTCTCTTGGGTGGGAGAGTAGTATGTTTCTGCTTGCGTCGGGGAAGTTCAGCAACAGCTATAAACCTACTTCCTGTGCGGTGAGATCAAGTTTTTTGAGAACTTTATTGACCGTATTGCGAATCAGCATACTCTCTCGTCTTACGAGAAATTCTACGAATTCAAAGGTGTTTTTCCAGTAGTAAGGATCATTTTCACCGAAACGAATCATGGCGGAGAACTCGGGCTCGAAGCTGCAATAACCAATTCTTTTTATGTCGAGTGCCGTCATAACAGAAAGCACTTGGTTATTTGTGAGAATGGGACTTGAATCTCGTTCAGGTAACAGCTGTTCTGTTTCGAGTATATGGAGGATATCCGCTTTGTTGGGTCTCCAAGCGGCAAGCGGTAAGACATATTTCGGGATGCGTTCCTTCTCTTTGCCTGTTCCGTCCCAGAAGAGTTTCTGATCTTCTTCGTTGAATATGGTATTTATTTTGAAGCCTGAGCGTCTTTCCATGCGGTCGACTAGAACTCTGGAATGTACATCTTCATCTGGAGCGACAAAGTATGTTTGGCTTTGCATAATGAGGCTCTGCGCCCAATCGACACCTGAGATGACGAGTGGGA
>CAYRWQ010000025.1:0-11768 GCA_964428075.1 uncultured Bdellovibrionales bacterium | reverse complement strand
ATCAGGTCGCCTTTGGTTATGTTTTCTCTTGTTTTCGAACAGAGTGCAGTCAGAGTCAACTTGTTTATAGAGGCCTGATTGATTTTTCATGCTTTTTCTTATACACTCAAGTATCTTATGGTTATGGTAAAAAAGTATTTTATTACGACTTTTGGTTGTCAGCAGAATGAGGCTGACTCCGAACGTATTGCGAGGTTCTATGAAGCTCGCGGGTTTGTGGCGGCTCAGGACATGATTGAGGCTGATATTATCATACTGAATACGTGTGTTGTACGGGAACGAGCAGCGGAAAAAGTGTTTGGATTGGTGCGTAATATCCGAAGAGGATGGCGGGCAAATGCGACGGCACATATTGTTGTGACAGGTTGCCTCATCGGAGCAGCTTCTCGAGTGCCGGACAGTCAGATGATGCGACAGATGAAATCTCGTTTGCCTGATGTAGAGTTTCTCCCATTGGAAGAGGTCGGATTCGAGTATGTACCCAAGAGAACATCCGTGAGATCGGTTTCGATTCCTATTTCAAATGGGTGCAATAATTATTGTTCATATTGTATTGTGCCGTTTTCGCGAGGGAAGGAGTGCTCCCGACCATTCGTGGAAGTTATGGCTGAGGCGGAGGAAGCATTGCGACAGGGGGCAGAGGAAATTACCTTGCTTGGACAGAACGTAAATTCCTACGGGGCGGATTTTTTGATGAAGAAATTGGGTGAACAGACAGATTATATTTTACCGGATGGGAGGGCGGTGAAACCGGTGATGGTGAAATATCTTTCCCGTCATCGTATCCCGACCCTTTTTCCGTATTTATTGGAAACAGTAGCGTCACTTTCACGTGCTACCAAGATTTCTTTTCTCTCTTCGAATCCGTGGGACTTTTCTGATACGCTTATTGACGTGATCAGTAGGCACGAGAATATCGACCGTCTCATTCACTTGCCAGTGCAGGCGGGAAGTGATGCGGTTTTGAAGCGTATGAATCGCTGGTACACGCAGGCAGAGTATCTTGCGCTTACTGAACGTATCCGGAATAAGATACCCGCAGTACGATTCACGACTGATATTATCGTCGGTTTTCCTGGAGAGACGGAAGAGGATTTTGAAGAATCCAAGAATGTCGTTCGTCGGGTTGGTTTTGAGAAGGCGTATATTGCCTGGTATTCTCCGCGTCCTGGGACTGTTGGGAAGCAGGATATGCAAGATGATGTCCCGTTTCTCGAGAAGAAACGTCGGTATCGTGAACTGGATGAACTTGTTCTGACGCTTTCTGGTAATGAGTGGGCTCTCAAAAAATAGAGTAGAATAGAGGGGATATATATATTCGTGGTATGAAGCAAGCACGATTTCTCTCATTAGTTTCTTGGAATGTGAATGGTATCCGCGCAATAGAGCGGAAGGGATTTTTGGAGTGGCTGCATCATCACCGGTACGCGATCGTGTGTTTGCAGGAAACCAAAATTTCGCATCCGGATCAGATGTCACAGGACTTGTCACGACCGGATGGCTATTTTGCTTTTTTCCATTGCGCAACGGAAAAAAAGGGGTACAGTGGAACCGCGGTATATACGCGCGAAGAACCTTTTCAGGTAAAAACGTTTTTTGGTCCCGATTCCTTGTTGTCGCAGGAGGGACGGATGATGGAGTTGCATTTCAAAGATTTCGTATTACTGAATGTGTATTTCCCCAATGGAGGATCTGGTGAGGCGCGACTCCGTTACAAGATGCGTTTTTATGGTGAGTTTCTTGCATATGCCTCTGCGCTCGTGGAGAGTGGTGCACACGTAGTTTTGTGTGGTGATGTGAATACGGCGCATCAGGAAATTGACTTGTCTCGACCAAAAGAAAATCAAAAAACATCTGGTTTTCTCCCGGAAGAGCGAGCGTGGATGGACGGGCTTATTGCTGCTGGTTTTGTCGATACGTTTCGTGACAGGCACCCAGAAACGATACAGTATTCATGGTGGGACATGAAGACGCGAGCACGGGAGCGGAATATCGGCTGGCGTATCGATTATTTCTTCGCACATCGAGATATGGTGTCGCGTGTGCACGAAACAGAATATCTGGCCGATGTTTTTGGATCGGATCACTGTCCAGTCCTCTTGACCTTGAAAGGGTAGAGGGGGCGTTCAGCGGCTCTATAAAAAAACCAGTTCCTGAGGGGGAACTGGTGAAGGTTTGCTCTCGTGTTCTGAGAGCGATTGCTATGGCGATAACGAGCGATCATCGCGATGTTAGCGGGGTTTCTTGTGAAGGCGTAAGCCGCATAAACTGAGAAGAGCAAGGAAGGCGGTCTGTGGCTCTGGAACCCGCATTATTTGGAGGGCATCTAGACCGAGCGCTGTTCGCTGCGTATCACCAACCACGTTCTCGACGAGGAAGGTGAGTGAGGAATCGCTTGGAGCTGTAGCCGACATGATCCCTGGACCAACACTCATATCTGGTACCACATAGGTATACATGGTCCAGATGTCTGATGGAGGAAGGGGAATTGTATCAGAGAAGCCTCCTCCGGTGAATGTCAGTCCGACGAAATCATTGTTGGACTGGGGGATGATGATGTACGCAAATGAGATAATGTCGCCTGTGTGCACGTCTATTTTGAACGTGATGAACGCATCATGATTGCGCTGGCCTTGCCCTGGTGCTATGTGGAGGCATTGGTTCCCTTCGTAACAGGAAGCACGCGATCCTGTTCGGGTTGGTATTGATGTAACCACATTCACATTGCCGTTGGTTGTGGCGCCTGGCGGTAGCCCTCCTTCAAAATTAAAGTCGTGAGTCATCAAGTCAGCGCTTGCGCGTGATGTGAAACCGAGTAAAGCGCACAAGCAAAATAGGATACTTACAAGACTTCTGTTCATGTCACCTCCGTGTGTGTACACTAGTATATGTAAAGAACGAAAAACAAAGCTCTCTCATGAGTAGCTTCAGTTGATAACATAACAGAAGAATGCAAAATAGGCAAGTGGCCGCGTGTGATTTACTGGTTGATTTTTGAAAATATTTGATATGTTTCTGGGAATCATTGAAAAACTCAAAAAGGGGGATATCGGCGTCATCCCGACGGACACACTCTATGGCATCGTGGCATCAACACGCATTCCAGAGGCCGTGGAGCGTGTGTATAGGATACGGGGACGAGATGCAGAAAAGCCTTGTATCATCTTATTATCCGATGTGCAGGATTTGGAAGAGTTTGGTATTATGCCGACACACGCAATAGCGACGTTCTTACAAGAACAGTGGCCGGGGGGAATAAGCGTTGTTTTGCCTTGCGCATCGGCTCAATGGACTTTCTTGCATCGTGGAACCGGCACGCTTGCATTCCGAGTACCGAATTGGTCGTTACTCCGCAGTCTGCTCCGTGAGACCGGCCCGTTAATTGCGCCGAGTGCTAATATCCAGGGTCAGCCTCCTGCTCAGAGTATCGTTGATGCGCAACGGTATTTTGAGACGCAACAGGTGGATTTCTACGTTGATGCCGGAATATTGGAAAGTGAGCCTTCGACACTTGTGCGATGCGAGGGGGATTTGATACGTATACTTCGACCAGGGAAAGTAAAATTATGAGTGCACTGAAAGCAAAATCGCAGACCATCGCACCGCTTCCGGAACGCATGCGTCCGCAATCGGCCGACACGTACCTCGGACAAGAGAAGATTTTTGGTCCAGGAACTTTTCTGCGTGAGGCGGTGAAGAACGGCAGACTCCCATCACTCATTTTTTGGGGGCCGCCGGGAAGCGGAAAAACGACACTCGCTCGCATTCTTTCTCGTGAGCTTGCTTCGGTATTCGTTGCACTTTCCGCTGTTTCAAGCGGGAAGAAAGATCTGACGACGATATTGGAACGGGCGAAGCAGGAGCGTCTGGAAGGTCGACAGACCATTTTGTTTCTTGATGAGATTCATCGTTGGAACAAATCTCAGCAGGACGCGCTTTTGCCCTTCGTTGAGTCAGGTGTGATTACGTTGATTGGTGCGACAACTGAAAATCCGAGTTTTTCAGTAAATTCAGCTTTACTGTCGCGTACACGAGTTTTGGTGCTTCCAGCCTTGTCTCTCGATGCGATAGTGACGCTGCTCACTCGTGCTCTCCAAGAAGATTCGCTGCTGCTCGCTGAACACGTGGCTGTCGAGGACGGAGTACTGGAGTTCTTGGCTGAAGCAGCTGGAGGAGACGCGCGACAGGCCTTGTCGGCCTTGGAAGCATGTACGTTCCGTTCGAATCGGGTGACAATGGAAATTGCTGAGACAGTGATGCAACGCTCGCATCTACTGTATGATAAGAAGGGTGAGTGGCATTATGATGTGATCTCGGCTTTACACAAATCTTTGCGGGGTGGGGATGCCGATGGATCACTTTATTGGCTGGGACGTATGCTCGAAGCCGGAGAAGATCCGATGTATATCGCACGTCGTCTCATTCGTTTCGCTTCCGAAGACATCGGACTGGCCAATTCATTCGCTTTGCCACAAGCCGTTGCCGCACTGGAAGCGTGTCGACATATCGGGATGCCCGAATGCGAACTCGCTCTGGCACAGGCGGTAGTATATTTCGCCAAATCGAAGAAGTCTAATGCGCTGTATGAGGCGTATAGTCAGGTAAAATCTGATATACAGAAATTCCCCAATGAGCCAGTTCCGATACATCTACGTAATGCCTCGACTGCACTCATGGAACGACTGGGTTACGGCCAGGGCTATAAGTACACGCCAAAGTTTGATAGTCCTGAAGCAGCGCAACAGGAATATTTGCCAGAAAGGCTTCAGGGACGCAAGTACATTATTTTTCAGAGTAATAAATAAGGGGTGAAGAGTATGTCTCTACTTCCAAAGATACACACACAGGCTCCTGAGTTCTCACTGTCTGATCAGTTTGGACAAGCGCATGCCCTTAAAGAGTTTGTTGGGAAATACATAGTTTTATATTTCTATCCCAAGGATGATACGCCTGGATGTACCAAGGAGGCTTGTGGTTTTCGCGATGGATATGCACGTTTCCGGCGAGCAGGGATGGTTGTGCTTGGTGTTTCGGCAGACTCGGTGAAACGACACGCCAGGTTTTCGGAGAAATATGAACTGCCCTTTTTGCTGTTGGCTGATGAAGATAGAACAGTAGTGAACCGATATGGTGTATGGGTGAAAAAGAAATTTATGGGTCGTGAGTATATGGGGATCTCACGTACCACTTTTCTGATCGATCCGTTTGGAAAGATAGTACGGGTTTATGAGCAGGTGAATCCGGAGAGGCATGCTGAAGAAATATTGGTTGACGCAAAAGGAATCACTCTTGATAGAGACTCAGGTGGCCACGGGGTCAGTGGAAACAATAATTGATTGCAAGATGAAGAATATGAAAATCCATACAGGAGAAAAGAGAACGCAGGGAGGGAGAGAATCGGTGTGCGTGCGTGTTGATACTGGGTTGCTTGATGAAGTGGTACGTCTGGCGAATGGGAGTGTGGAATTGGTCCTTGGCGTTGAGGAGCCTCAAAAAATGACACATCGTCGACTGATACTATTGATACGCCGGATGATTGTGCTGGCCCAGGCTCGGCGTGTGAAACAATTGAGATTCTCTGCTGAGATCTTCCGATTTGACGCTGTTCCATTGTCTCGTTTCGAGCTTGGTGAGCTTTGTGCGGTGAACATGCTTATGGCTCATCATAGGTTCACCGAACATTTGGCTAAACCGAAGCATGGCTTTCCGGTTATCGATGAGGTGTTTATTGAGGGAACGGATCGTGATTTTCGACGGGGAGTCGACCGGGGAGTTATTATCGGCACTGAAGTAAACGCTTGTCGGCGTTTGGCGAATCTGCCGGGTGGTGATATGACTCCGGCGGTTTTAGCTCATGAGGCGAAACGTGTTGCGACTCAACTTCCAATCAAGGTGAAGGTTCTCGGTGTGACTGAAATGCGTGCATTGAAAATGGGAGGTGTGCTCGGGGTGGGCAAGGGATCCGTGTTTCCACCAAAATTTATCATTATGGAATACACGGGCGACCAAAAGGGAAAGTCGCCAGTTGTTTTGATTGGTAAGGGTGTGACATTTGATACGGGTGGTATCAACTTGAAGCCAGGTGATACGATGCTTGGGATGAATATGGACATGTCGGGCGGCGCGGCCGTTATACACGTGCTCGCGGCGGCGGCGCGGCTCAAGATCAAAAAGAATATCGTTGTACTCGTGCCGGCTGTAGAAAATATGCCCTCTGGTTCAAGTTATCGGCCGGGTGATATTTTGCGCTCAATGTCAGGGAAGACAATTCAGGTTGATAATACTGATGCCGAAGGGAGAATCATTCTTGCCGATGCATTGACCTACGCTCGGCGTTATCGGCCATCATTGGTGGTCGATGTAGCCACCTTGACCGGCGCAGCGCTGGTTGCATTGGGTGAACGAGCTTCAGCACTTTTTACGCAGGATACTGCATTGGAACAGCGTTTCCGTACATTGGGCGAAATAAGCGGAGATTATGTCTGGCCGCTTCCACTTTGGGATGAATATGATGTTGAAATCAAAGGTACCTTTGGTGATGTTTCTAATCTAGGTAAGACTCGGTGGGGCGGTGCGATTACTGCAGCCGCTTTTCTCAAGCAGTTTGCTGATGGATACCCGTGGGTACATCTTGATATCGCACCTCGTATGACCGCCGTTGAAGGCGAACATCTTGCTAAGGGTGCTGCGGGTGCTCCGGTCCGGTTGCTCATAAAACTCTTGGAAACGCTCTAGCTCCCTCGTTTTATACTCATTCGTGAGGATAAACAGTGTAGGCGACAGCGAACTTAGTTTTTGAGGGATGCAATGAGGGACGCAAGGCGGATAGTGGCGATTCCGATGACTCGGTCGGCACCGCCGTAGTAGATAACGAGTTGTTGTCCTGCAATACGGGCTCCACAAGGAAAGACAACATTCGGGACAACTCCCTCGATTTCATAGGGTTCCTCTGGAACAAAGATGGGATAGCGGCTGCGACCGAGAAGTTTTTCAGGGTGTTTGAGGTCAAGAAGAAAGGCTCCGAGGCTGTATACGCCGGTGTCAGACACTCCATGATAGATGATAAGCCAGCCGTGCGGGGTTTTGAGTGGTACGGTATTGATACCGATTTTTTTGCTGTCCCACATGCCTCGACGCGGAAAAAGGAATGGATGATGGGTGAGGAATTTTGTCTTGCCATCAAAGTCAAGATGGGAGAGAGAATTGATATCAATAGCGGGTTGGATACGGTGTAGGATGTAGTATTTTCCGTTAATTTTTTCAGGGAAGAGACAGGCGTCCTTGTCGTCTATACCGGGAGGAGAAATGAGTACTGGAAGAGAAAATCGCTCAAATCGTTGAGTAAAGAAATCTTCTCGGCTGAGTGTCGAGAGAGCGACGCGAGGTGGTTTGGCTGGGTCGACGGCGGTGTAGAAAAGATAGGCAGTGTCTTCGATAATGGTGATCCGAGGGTCTTCGCACCCAGAGTTCCCCGGAACTGATTTCTGTTCAAAGGGTAGTCGTGGTACGTATATTGGGTTTGGAAAACGCGTCTCAAGAATATCGATGTCTGAAAAGGAGGCGTATCCGAGCGTTGATGTATCATCTGGTGAGGTCGCACGGTAGAGAATATGCGTTTTTTTGCCATCTTCAATGACAGCCGGGTTGAAGACCGCCTTGGCTTCCCAATCGTGTTCAGGAATCGGTTCGAGAATCGGATTTTTGCGTGAACGTTTGAATGTTGGACGCTGAGTCTCCGGGGTGAGTAATTCGTTGAGCAGTTTTGAGAGACTGGTGGTAGCGACACAGGTGGTCGTATCAGCGGCGCCATAGTAGAGCATGAGCGTATCGCGCTCGATCACGACACCGGTTGGGAAAACAACATCCGGTACTTTCCCATAGAGTTCATATTCTTCTTCAGAAACGAAGAGCGGTGCAGTAGTACGGCCGATAATACGAGATGGGTCTTTGAGGTCGAGCAGCGCGGCTTCGACGGTGAAGAGCGGAGTGCCATTTTGATAATTGCGAATGTAGGAATAGAGGATAAGCCAACCAACCTTCGTTTTAATAGGTGGGGCACCAAACTCGACTTGATCATTCGTGTGGCGGGAAAGTTTGAGAGTATGCTTATCGAGGGAATCATACCAACGCTTCCAGCGAGGCTGATTCCAGATGTCTTCAATGTTCGAGAAAGAGGCGAGCGCAATTTTTGCTGGGGGTATATCGGTATCAGGAGTGAGCAGTGCGTAATATTTTCCACCGATTTTTTCAGGGAACATGGCCATGGCTTTTGCGTTGAACGGTGTCACAAGGTGTCGTTCATCGATGTTCCTGAGATCCTTGGTCAGTGCCACAGCGAGTTTGATTCCGTCTGCACCAAAGGGAAATGTAGAGAGTGCGGTATAACAGATGAAGAAGGTGTCATCGATTTTAGTGATGCGTGGATCTTCACACCCAAAGCGCTCCCATTTTTTTTCGGGTACGATGAGCGGAGTATGTTTCTGGAAATGAATACCGTCCGTACTGTGTGAGTAGCCGATGGAAGAGATAGAAAGCCAGTGACCCTCGTCATGCAGGTGCGGGAGTGATTGAGCACGATAGACGATATGCGTTTTTCCTTTTTCGCGCCAGACGGACCCATTAAAGGTACCTTCGGCTTGCCAGGCTAAGTCGCTTTGTGGGACAACAATTGGGTTTTCGTATGATCGATGAAAGAATGACATAGCGATTTTAGCGTTGTACAGTTACTGTTTTAATTTGCGGGGTTCGATGGCCGAGGAGGTCATTGAGAAAACTTGAGAGAGAGGCGGTTGCGACGGCGAGTGTCCTGTCGGAAGCACCGTAGTAGACAAAGAGCGTACCGTCTTTCACGATGGCACCACAGACGAATACGACCCCCCACTTGAATCCCTGATTTTCATATGAGGTTTCTGGTTCGAGGATTGGATCAGGGGAGCGCGCAATAATTTTTTCAGGTTGGTCGAGATCGAGAAGCATAGCGCCCACTTTGTACTTGTTTGGATCGTGAGCGTCCATTGCGTGATAGAGAACCAGCCATCCATGTTCAGTTTGTATCGGTGGCGCTCCAGCTCCGCGAATGATATTGTCCCAACGGTGTGCATTATCACTTTGGCGTGGCGGACAGCTGTCGATGACTAATGTCGGCGCATCGATTTCGTCGACAAGTTCTATCATGATGCGAGGTGAAACATTGTGCAGAATAGCGATCTTCCCCCCGATTTTCTTTGGGAAAAGCACCCAGTTTTTTTGGATATGTCCGAAGCGTGAAATGAGTCGCGGTTTCTTCCATTGGTCGAAACGTTTGGCAAGAAAGTCGGTGATTGATATGGACGTTAAGGCGACTCCTGGTGGTTGTATACCATTGAAAGCGGTGTACGTGAGGTAGAGAGTGTCTTCGATACGCGTGATGCGCGGATCTTCACATCCTCCGGTGCCTCCGCCGGACATGTAAGGGTGTCGGACGAATTTCGCGTCCTGTGTTTTTGGAGTGCGGGTAATTTGGGAGGGATCGTAGATTGGATAACTCAGGCGCTCATCAATATGGATACCGTCTTGGCTAGTAGCGTACCCAAGTACGGAGTGTCCATCATGCCCTTGTGCCCTATAGAGGAGGTGAACTCGATCATTCAGCGCAATGGCTGCTGCATTGAATGTTGCCATGGCTTCCCAAGAGTGTTCCTCGCGAGGTTCGATGATCGGATTCGCATGGAAACGGACGAGCTGGAGTGCCGTGACCGTCTTCTTTTTAGTATCAAGGGCATGTTTTGTAGTTTTTGTGTGTGCAGGCCGGTATATTTCCCAGAGTTTAGGAATAGGAAAACTTTCAGCAGTATGGTTGTGTCTTTGCAGGAACAGGGTACTGTATTTTCCTCGGAAACTTGCGCCAAGAAAGGTGATTGCCTCGCCATACCATTCATGGGGTGCTCTCCAGAGAGGGGCAGAGGATCGCCACAGAGCAGAAGAAAGATCTGATGCATCAAATATGGCCGCTCCGATAGATACTTGATTCTCAGTATCTTTGGTTGAATAGAGCAAGAGAATACCAGTATCAATGCGAGTGACGGCAATCGGTTCGAGGTGTGAGACATCAAACGAGGAATGTCGTCCTTCAAGAACGGTGCCTTGATCTTTCCAATTATCGAAATTTTTGTTGCCGATAAATCCGCCGATATGTTTGCGTCCGACCGTGGCGAATGCCCCGATACGCCGGTGACGTTTTTCAACTGCTAGGTCAACAAAGACGGGTGGGCGCGTGAAACATTGCGGTTTGTGAAGTGATTTCCAGTGCTTCAGGTCAGTTGAGTGAGCGAGCTCAACGGTGGTTTCGTGAGCCCGTTTTTCGAGAAAAGAGACGATTATATCTCCCGATATTTCACTGATTCGAAAGAGTGAACAAGACTCCAAGCTGACCTTTTTCTTATCGGAAGACTCAAGGGTTACGCCGGCAATATGTTCTTTAAAGAGAGTATGTTCGGGGTTTCGTGAAATGAGTATGGAAAACGCATCGTTCATTATAATACCAGCCACGCTACTGGCCAGATAGGTATCTGACTGAATATCGAAAGCAAAAAAATCCCTCCGTACCGCTTGATTGCGTTGCATAAGTTTTTAGTGTTTTTCTTTCATCCGTTAATTATAATATAACGTAGAATTTTCCTTTTGGCGAGAGCAATCGAAGGAGTGTATTCGTGTAGAGAGACTCGTTTTAGGGAAGGGTCGATAGTCTGGTGGATATGATATTGTTGTCCTTATAAACGCGTAAACGCGCATGCCAAGATAGGTTCTATTTTCGAGGGAGCTCGTTTGTCTTTTTGATCGCAATTTTGAAACGAATCACACACTCACCCAACCTGAGATGAGGCAGGATATCTAAAAATAGTATATCATTATTATACAATAATACGATACGACCATGCGTCGATTTTTCTTTTCGGTAGCTTGTGTTACGTTGTGTGCGAGCTCGCTGGTATGGTTGCAGTTTCGCTATTCTAAAAACGCGTTTGTTTTCCAGCCCTCACTTTTAGTCCAGTCCTCGTTGCATTCCCAAGATTGGACGGCGTTCATTCCTCCAAAAGTACTTTCAATTTCGCCACTCGATCAATCACAAGATGTTCTGATAGGTATTGAGGATCCTATCGTAGTACGTTTCGCTTCCTCGGTGAAACCTTTTTTTGTGGACTTTGCCTTAGATCCACCCGTGGAGGTGGTATATGAGAATAATCCGAAGAAGACAGAGTTCCGTTTGTTGCCCAAGGCACCGCTTCAGGATGGAATGAAATATACATTGACGGTATCGTATCGCCGCTCCGAGCACATCAATGCACCGACGACCGAGATTTTTCAATCAGTTTTTTCAACGCTTCCGTTGCCACCGACTACCTGGAGTCCAGACTTAGATGTGCGATTGACAGAAGCCAAGCGTTTTACGCGACCAATTCGGTCAACTGGCAAGTATATTGATATTAACTTGAGTAATCAGGTGATGACTCTTTTTGAAGAGGGTGTGTTACGGGATGCCTTTCTTGTCTCGTCTGGCCGTGCGGGTATGGCCACACCTCAAGGGGAGTATGTCATTCACAACAAAGCCATGCACCCGTGGTCGAAGCGGTATTTATTGTACATGCCCTACTGGATGGCTATCACGTCCGATGGGAAGTATGGCATTCATGAGCTTCCGGAGTGGCCGGGTGGGTATAAAGAGGGGGCGAATCATCTTGGCCGGCCGGTATCGCACGGCTGTGTCCGTTTGGGTGTCGGATCTGCCAAGA
>CAYRWQ010000024.1:0-12012 GCA_964428075.1 uncultured Bdellovibrionales bacterium | reverse complement strand
GTATTGCTCGAATACGCAAGCTTTTTCACCCGAACGAGCGAATTGATAACGCTCGATTTCCCGACATTTGAACGCCCCAAAAAAGCGACGACCGGCAGTGGTAGCTCAGGCAAACCCTCCGTTCCCGTAACAGCCTTAACAAATTGTGCGGAACGGATAGCCATAAAACAATGTCAAGATATAATGCATCGCCTGCCCCCACTCTCTCTATACTTGGAATTTCAACGGATTTCAGATTTCCCTGAAGAGAAACGCGCGCAGGAACGCATCAGGGGTACTCAGAGAGAATCGGTTTTCTACGACTGCGCGACGAATTTATGATAGTAGATACTGACGTCATCAATCCATTTCCGCACGCTCTCTGGGCTATGTGTTTCGCAACTAGAACCACATTTCCATACGACCATCCGCTCTGGATCAGTGGTGCCACGTAAACGGGAAAGTTCGACAAGTCTATTTCCAATAGCCTCAACCGCATCAGATGGATCCTCAAAACAACCATATCCATCTGCGGTCATTCCACGATTCCCTCGTCCGCGATACCCCCAGTAATTAAAGCATTCCTCACCATGTAACTTCGGAGTCCTCTTCCCCCAATTACTTTCTTTCTTTGCGATGCCAACGATGAGTCCGGCGATAGTCGTATCGTAGACAGCAATACTCTCCGCCATAACAGCAAGCGGATATTCCTCCGCAGTCAAAGCGATCACTTTCTCTTGTATGGCTCGATTCGCGGAGCTTTTTTCGACTGATTCCACCGACGTGTCAAACATGCAATCGTCTATAGGATTTTCCGAAGGTATTGCCGATGTTTCTTGTCCCAACGAAGCAAGCAAAACCCGATCTGCCTGCCAACGACAACGTACCGCTTCTCTCTCCTGGTCTGAAATTCCCGTAACAACAGAAGTTGCATCATGACCCATCACGCTCGTTTCTGCCACCTCGACCGAAGGCAATCCCCATAACTCAGAAGAAACAGGGATATCCAACGATAAACTACTCTCACCAGAAAGGAGAAACACTGGAAAAAGAACCCACGCGCGATACCGTCCACTTGTCTTATTCCGATTCCGACCTTGTTTTTGAGACCTCCGATGAAAAATACCCGTCACACAAAAACTCAAACTCATACAAAAAAACGCGTTCCCTTATCTAAACCCTCCGAAAACGCAAGATAAATCATATCATATCTCTTCTCTTTCGTAAAGAAAAAAACCGACAAAAATCGGCTTTTTAGCTCTAACATAACCTAATCTGAGAGAGAAAATATCTCCTAGTTTCCCGCTCTCGAAACAATAAAAAAACAAATCTAAAAAATTGACCGCGTGTAATCCCGTAAAGAAACGGAGGTCTGCAGCCAAAGCGTGTCAGACGTGCCCGTCACACCCGAAGAAACCTGAAACACGATTGTCACGAGTCCCGCTCGCTTCGGTGCGGTCGTCGACGAGTCAATAATTCGTAACCCCATATGTGTCACGCCGTCATTCGTCAGACGGACCCAGGTACTGAAACCAGGTGCCGTGGTGCAATCCGCTACAGTCACAGCAGTCCCAACGGCCCCCTCAACATATCCCCCTGCATTTTGCCTATAGGAAAGACATTTCTGTTGGGAGTGATCAAAAAACTGAATGCTGACGGGATTCGTGTTGGTCGCAGGATTACCTGTTGGAGCGATCACGGTACTCGTCCGCAACTGTTTCGTCATGTCGTTTATGAGAAACTGAGCATTTTCAAGAATCTTCTCCGCGCGCGTATTATTCCGGAAAGACGAAAATCCATCGCTCAATATCACGGCAACCACGCTCATCAGCAGAGAAAAAATGCCCAAAGCAATCACAATCTCAAGCAAGGTAAATCCCCGACAAGTAGATCGGCGAGGCGTAAGATTCCAAGACACATACTGGTACATAAGAACATTGCTAGAGGTTTACAAACTCCAATCATGCAAAGTGGCCTGAACATAAGCGCAACGATTGGCCACCGTACAGTTTGCGACGTTGACATTAGCAGCGATGTTGTCCGGAAAAACACCGGCTGGACGCGCGTCACTCCCACTCCACCAAACAATACTCGTAATAGTCTGATAACGAGGAGGCGTATTGACCGTATCGCGAGCAATAGCGATTGCCCTGGCATATTTTCTTACACCATTCACGTGCGTATATCCACCACCACTCAATTCAAGCGAGTATCTCACCGATGGATCTACGGGCACAGAGCCGAAGCAATTTCTGCTCCCCCCGCTCAGAATGAACTGGGGAACCAGATAATCGAGACGACAAAAATCCCGATTATTCGCACCAGCAAAATTATCAAAAGGCAATACTCCATTCGCCAGATTGTTGTCTCGAAAGTTAAGGGCGAGCTCTAATCCCTCCTGCGCAAGCGATGTTCCAATCACCACGTCCCGATTACTAAAGGATACCCTCAACGACGAACTGAGTAACTGCACAATGGCCGTCAAACCAATAACGACCACAGCGGTTGTTACCAACACCTCAACAATCGAAAAACCCGGTGATGTCAATCGCCCCACCATATTCTGTCGCGAACCCATAGCACACATGTTACTTGATTAGTATGTTGCCCATATTCGACCTAAAAAGGAAATGGTCACCGCATCGAACACATCAACACCCCGCGCCTACGCGTTCATGAATCCGTCCTCCCGGAAAAACACATACTGACCAGACATATCCATCCTTCCCGAGAGTGTATTGTACTGGATTTGTCAATTTACTGCTTCCGTTCCCGGTCCAAACCTCCCCGTGCGGCACCACAAATCGAACACCCGTATTCGCCACCGTCAGCGTGACTCCAAAACCTAAGTCGTAACTCGGCAGTATTTGGTCGGTAGTGCCATTACTACATGATCCACTAGATCGCACCTTATATGACATAGATATCGAAGCATTTCCCACCGATGACGAACCAGTATAAAAAGCACACGGAACACCCGCACCGAGATTCTTCCCAGTAAGAGAATCATTCTGCAATTTCCGAAGAACCGCCGAAAGACGACGCGCTTCCCCTTCAACCCGCCTTTCTGTTTTTGCATTCCCAAAAGACACAATGACAAAAGAACTCAAGATACTGATAATCGCCATCGCTGCAAGAACCTCAATTAACGTAAACCCCTTCTTATACAACATATTTTATTTTCCAAACTTCAGATGACTCTTTCACTCTAACACCAGTATACGCTCTTTCATGAAAGAAGAAAAATGCTGTACAGCAATCTCACTATTCAATGCACGGATAGAAACATCTCAGAAAAGCAAACGCATCCATGAATATCCTCCATATCGAACTATATCAAGATGCAACAGGAAAAAATAGCCTATAGTTCCAATGACTAGAAAAGGTCCAAAAGGAACTTGCGTCTTCATCCCAGCTTGCTTCCGGAATAACAGAACACACGCGAAGACAGCTCCTGCTCCAAAGGAGAGTGTCAATGCAGACAACACGCCTGTTATCCCGACTCCCAAACCAACAATCGCTGAGAGCCAAGCATCACCCCAACCCATCCAGGTTTCGCCCGAAAAAAAAGCCAAGGCTGCAAAAAAAGCCCAGGCCACCAGCGCGCCGAGTATTCCTGAAACCAGGCGTCCATCCAGCGACCAAAGCACATCGGGCGAAAGATGCCAGTCAAGCAAAAACAAAGCAACCAGAGTCCATAACGCACTTGCCTGAAGCAAAAAGACTGGTATTTCCATCGTCTTTCCATCATACAGAGCAATAACAATAAAAAAAGAAAAGAGGCCTAACATCCACACCGTCTCAATCCAAGCGCTTGTTTCAAACGGATTAAAAAAGATCCAGAAAGTACCTGCGTAGATCACCCCGGTTGCGCATTCAACCAATGGGTAACGCCATGAAATTGGCATCCGACATGCCCGACACTTTCCCAACAGCCACACAAATGAGAGTAAGGGAATATTGTCATACCAAGCAAGAACGGTGTGACACCCTGGGCAAGCCGAACGACCACGAACAAAGTCCGAACCCTCTTCCAATCGGAGTGCCACAACGTTCAAAAAACTCCCGACCACAAAACCCAACACTAAGAAAAACAAAAAACTCATACACGAGATATTTCATTGCGACACCAACATTCGTCACGACACGTACTGTCTTTTTAAAATAGCACAAGACAAAAGTTTCTCAAAAAACACAAAAGATCATGCACGATACAGAATCCGATCTCGCACATCACACGAGTCAATCAATATATGGCTTCTCTACTTCATATCTCTTTCAGACTAAGTTTTTTCATCCGTACACGCACCCCACCCAGTGGACGACCCAACTCAATCGCAATATCCTGCACGCGCCTTCCTCGATGAAACAAGCGACAAAGTCGTTCCTCCTCAGCGCTCGTCCAAGGACGACGAACGCACACCTGCGGATGCTCCTTCTGCCGCCCGCGCGTCTTGACAGACACCGTGTTGTCCTCCTCTCTCACTGCACGCATTTTACCACCGGAAATACAAATGAAATTACGTTCCTGTAACTCTTGCTCTTCCGATGTTAATGCCGCAAGTCGTACCCGGGCTACTTTGGAAGCCTCACGAAACACTTGATCTTCCTGTAAAACCCGAGGATGAACTTCCACTGCTCGTTTGTTTATCCCAATGAGATGTACACCCGAAAGACGTCGCACTCGTGAGAGCGCGACATATCCTTGACCGAATTCAAAAGTCTGCGACAGATCCATGACTGCAGCGTCAAGGCTGACTCCTTGACTCTTATGTATGGTCATCGCCCAGGCAAGTCGAAGTGGCAATTGCGTCACCTTAGCGAGTATCACATCGCCTTCCATCATCAACCACTCCATCGGCTCGACAGTAATATGATCACCAACGTGCGTCTGTACTACTGGCCAATGTTTTTTCCCATCAAAACCAACCACGACCCCCAGCGTCCCATTCATGAATCCGCTCAATTGCTTATTCTTCGTGAACATGACCGCGGCTCCTTCTCTTAACTCCAATCGTTCCGGAGAAAGACAGCCATGTTTGAGCGCACTGACTAACTTGTCCGGACCACGATCCGCCATCATGAAGCGATATGTCTTCCCGCCGAGCTTCTTCAGTTCTTCCTGATTAATCCGATCCACATCTACATTGTGAGAAAAAAGTCGAGTAACCTGATCTGGCAACTCTTCTCCTGCGCCTATCAGCTGCGTCTCCAGGCGTCGCTGATACAGCGCGCTCCAGTTCTGAGAACGCAAAGCTGACAAGAGCTCGAGAAACATATCATCTTCTTGCCGATGCTGTTCAGTCAAATAGCACACCTGAAAATCCAACCACTGCCATGTCTCTGACTCAAAGGCAAAACGAGCACATTCACCACCCTGTGCTACCGGTGGCAACTGAAAGAAATCCCCGACCACCACCACCTGTAACCCGCCAAACGGAAGATGCCCCTTTCTTATCGCCCGACACACCCGCTCAACGCTATCAAAAATAGTCGCATCAAGCATGGATATCTCATCAATGATCAAAACACGCGCCTTCTTAATGCGCTTCGCAACATACCGATTCCCAACAAGATCGCGCAGGTCACTCTCACTCAGAGAACGTGCGATACCAATACCGCTCCAAGCATGGAGAGTCATTCCATGAATATGTGTCGCAGCGATACCTGTTGAGGCTGTCACCGCGTACTCAATCCCTTGTTCATGGAGATATGCGGTGTACGCGTTGATCATATGGGTTTTCCCTGATCCCGCTTCTCCTGTCAAAAAGACGTGAACGCCAGTTTTGAGAACCGCTAATGCTTCTGCTTGAGTCATACAACGCCAAAAAAAATAACCTCCTATTATACGGTGTTCCCAACGATAGGAAAAGGGTGTCCCAAGCGCACCTGTATCCCTAGGATTCTCGAATACCCACCTCCCCGACAGCATCGGCGAAATACTCGGCCAGAGACTCCATCTCGGATTTTGAAAATGCGCTCAGAGTTTCAAATTTCGGATCCAGTACGATTTCATTCCGAAAAGATTGTAGGAAGTATCGCGAAGCTCCACGCAATGACTGTCTCATGGTATCCAATACGTCTTCCGTGTGTATTTCTCGCACCAAAGTTGTACGAAATTCGTACGGCACGATACCTTCTTTCAAGAAATGAAAGCTCTCCGCAATCGCCTGAGCGTCTACACCTAAACCTGAGAGTGTACGATACCGATCAAAACTCGTCTTGAAATCCATGGCGACATACTGCACGAGTCCTTTTTCAATCAGTTGTCGCAACACAACTGGCCGATTACCATTTGTATCAAGCTTGACCGCGTACCCCAGTGCGCGAATTTTCACAATGAAGTCTTCTAGATCAGGATGTAAGGTTGGCTCCCCACCCGTAATGACCACGCCCTCCAGCAAGCCCTGTCGCCGCTTCAAAAAACGCAAGAAAGTCTCTTCGGGGATAAATCCCTTTTCAATCTTCTTAATTTGTTCAGGCAAGACGAACTCGGGATTATGGCAATAACCACAACGAAAACTACACCCAGCGGTGAAAACGATACACGCCGTCTTTTCCGGAAAGTCCAAAAGTGTCAATTTGGTAACACCGCTTAACAGCATATAATACCTAACACGATGACTCCGCGTACTGCTGACAAAAAGCATGATTAGCAGCTACGGTTTCCGTAAAGTGCTTTCGTGAATAATGCTCGGATTTTTTTCCAATATTGAAATGGGAGACTGGTCGATGATACCCAATCACCCGAGTCCAAACTTCACAGCGAGTACGCTCGACCAATTGTGTTTTCTCTGTCATACTCTTTTGTCTTCAACAATTAAACGATATGATTTTTATTATACTCCCTTTTCTTTTTGCTCGCTCGTCCGAATGGTCGCTACCCGACTACTCGCGTATTTTTGCCGTGTCTGCATATCAAAACGCTCTCCCTCCTCAATACCAAGCTCCCGATCACAGGTCGGACAATAATCCCACTCTCCCTTCAGATAGCCATGTTTTGGACAGATAGAGAAGGTCGGCGTGATGGTAATGTACGGCAAACGGAAATTGGAAAGAATAGAACGCACCAGACTGCGACAAACCTCCCCTGAACTGATTTTCTCGTGCATATAGCAATGCAGTACTGTGCCACCAGTATATTTTCGCTGGAGATCATCCTGTAACTCAAGCACTTCGAAAATGTCATCACTGTACTCTACTGGCACTTGGGAAGAGTTCGTATAATACGGAGCCTCCGCTGTCCCAGCCTGAATGATGTCCGGAAAACGCTTCTGATCTTCCTTCGCAAAACGATAAGTCGTTCCCTCGGCAGGCGTCGCCTCTAAGTTGTAATGATTATTCGTTTCTTCTTGGTAATCCTTGATACGCTCACGCATAAAATCAAGTATTTCGTTCGCTAGTAACTGTCCTTTCGGAGTCGCGATATGTTCCTGGTTATCGGTGAAATTCCGTATCGCTTCGTTGATACCGTTCACACCGATCGTGGAAAAATGGTTCCGGAGATACCCGAGATAACGCTTGGTATAGGGAAAGAGCCCTCGATCGATCCATTTCTGAATTTCCTCTCGTTTGATCTCAAGCGATATCTTGGCCAAATCCATCAAGTACGCGAGACGCTGATAGAATTTTTCCCGATCTCCACGATACAAATACCCAAGACGAGCTGCATTAATAGTCACAACCCCAATCGATCCGGTCATCTCGGCCGAACCGAACAGCCCGCCACCACGCTTCCGCAGTTCCCGCAGGTCAAGCTGCAATCGGCAACACATCGATCGTACATCACTCGGATTCAATTCAGAATTCACGAAATTCTGAAAATACGGCGTCCCGTACTTGGCGGTCATCTCAAAGAGAGGCAAGTTCTTCGCATCCCCCCACTCAAAATCCTTGGTAATGTTGTAAGTTGGAATCGGAAAAGTAAATGTCCGACCTTTTGCATCGCCACACGACATCACGTCGATAAAAGCCCGATTAATGATATCCATCTCAGGCTGTAATTCCCCGAACGTATATGCGAATGGCTCACCGCCGAGCAAGAGCCGTTTTTCACGCATATCTTCAGGCACATCCCAGTCGAGTGTGATATTGGTGAACGGGGTCTGCGTCCCCCAGCGAGAAGGGATATTGAGGTTAAAGACGAAAGACTGGATATTCTGATGGACATATTCGTACACCTTGTCAGCCACATACTTTTCTTTTTTGGTCTTGGAAGCAAAGGTCATGTGGTACCGACGAATATCCTTACGTAATTCGAGTTCGTACTTCTTCACGAAAGGTGCAAGATAGGTATCGAAACTCGAAAAAGCCTGTGCGCCCGCCCACTCATTCTGGAGTGTTCCAAGAAAATTCACCATTTGTGATACAGCCGATGAGAGATGTTTCGGCGCGGCGGATTCGATTTTATTCGGTACACCGTTAAATCCCTCTTCCAAAAGCACACGAAGGCTCCATCCGGCGCAATACCCAGAAAACATATCCAAATCATGAATATGATAATCACCGTTCCGGTGCGCGTCGCCTACCGCCTTGGGGTAAATATGCGAGAGCCAATAATTCGCAATAACACTGCCGGCCGTATTCAAGATCATTCCACCGAGCGAGTATCCCTGATTTGAATTCGCGCTCACCCGCCAGTCGAGTTTCTCCAGATACTCGCGAATCGCTCGTTCGACTTCCACTACCACGTTCTTCTCTTCACGTACCTCCCTCCTCTTTTCCCGATACAAGATATAGGCTTTGGCGGTCTCGGCATAACCATATTGAATCAACATATCCTCAACGATATCTTGCACCTCCTCAACCGTCGGAATCTTATCTGTAAACTCCTCCTCGATTCGTACCAGCACATCGGTTGCCAACACGTGTGCCACAATCTCATCGTGTTTCCCGGTTGCCCGTGCTGCGCGACTCAAGGCTTCTTCGATTTTTTCCAACTTGAAATCAACAATCGAACCGTTGCGCTTCTGAATCTTGTACACTGGCATACCCGTATTTTGTTAGAGCTATTTACGATACTAAACCACCTTAAACACACCGGCCACGTTTGCACTCACCTCTTTTTGCATTGCGTAAGTTAAAGACTTGTTTGTACGTACCAAAACCACAAAACAGGATTGGGCTGCTCTCTCTGCTTCTGCTTTCTCTTTCTCTAGTATCTCACACGACCAAGCAAGAACCAACTCGACCGAGTCACACTCAATATAAACACACGAAACACCAAAAGGTGTCATGCACCCGAAAACAGTCCCCTTAAACGTCGACGCGCTCGAGAAAGTCTCAATTTGACCGCATTCTCTGAAAGAAAAAGTATCACGGCAATCTCCCGCACCGAAAATCCCTCCTGGTACTTCATCGACAGTATTTGTCGTTCTGACTCCCGTAAAGCTGGTGAATCAAGTACGCGTTCAGACCATGACAGAAGGGGGAACGGGGCATGAACCGCCTCCTCACATGTCGGATGATCAAACAGGTCGATCACTTGCTTTTTCCGATAATGATTCACCAACAGATTATGTGCCACCCGCAAAAGATAGGTGCCATACGAAGCATTTGTGGCCGTAAATCTCGACAAATGGATGAGTGCTCGATAGAAGGTCTCCTGAGTTAAGTCGTCCACCGTATCACAAGAAGACCCCAAATGCCGTATAAAATAATGCTTGATACGAGGCTCATATTTTACATAGAGGGAATGAAATGCCCGAACATCGGCCTGAGCCGCCACAACCAATAATCGATCCTCTTCACGCGCTGCAAAACGTTCGCGTACCGGATCAAGCAATTCGGCCTCAATAAAATTCACCGCGAGCCTTTCCGGTACACGGTGCAACCCAATAGTTTCTTTCCCCCCGAGAAACCAACGATCTACCCAAGCTAAAAACCGAGTCTCAGACATCTGGTGTCCCACCCCAAACACCTGTTGAAAATCCGCTCCAAAACGTTCCATCGCTCCTTCACCTTCCAAATGGAATGGCTGTGCGGCAATAAAAAGCCGTTTGTGCGTGTCCAAACCGATGATCGGTGCAATATGTATCCGCTCTCCGTATATTCGCCCGTCCTTCCGAGTATTCTCGATATCAGCCACAACCGGACGCAACCGTCCAAGTTCCTTCCATAATGCGTCATAAAAAGTACGCGACATACGCCCACCCCACAAATGACCCGGTTTTTTTCCAATCGTCTCAGCAACGGAATACCCCGTACGCCTTTCGGATCCTTCATTGGCATACGCCACAATCCCGGTATTGTCAGTCACCACCAACATCCCAAGGGAGTGTTCCAATGCTTGAGCTATCGAATGTCTCATGGACATAACACAAATTCGAAAAAGCAATGTCACTCTCATGATAACGCACAATCTTCAATCTGATACGATTGACAAGGATCTCAAAACAGTATCAAAAAAAGGGCATCGGGACCCATGCGACCGATACCCCCCCCCTCGTTTCAGAGAAGAAAAGAGGGGGAAATCAGATTCCACCCTCATCTCTCCTGCCACAGAAAAAGACTGCGCGCCTCAAATTACCACCGCAAACAATCACCATCGTTCATGGTATAGACTCTTCCGCAGACCATCTCTTCCTGTTTTTATACGTACTCTTCGATAAAAGTCAACGCACTGCCCGTCTTTCCCGCTCGACCAGTACGTCCGATACGGTGAATATAATCCTCATAGGTCTCCGGTACATCATAGTTGATCACGTGTGTGACATCATTGATATCCAGGCCGCGAGCAGCGACATCAGTCGCTACCAGCACTTTCAGTTCATCTTTCTCAAACTGGCGGAGCGCACGCTCGCGCTGACTTTGAGATTTATCCCCATGCAACGCATCCGTCTTGAATCCGCGCTCGCGTAAAGTCTTCGACAAACGATCCGCGCCATGTTTGGTTCGGCAGAACACGAGAACCTTCTCAAAACCTTCCTTGAGGAACAACTCATGCAGCGTTTCGATTTTCTGATCACGATTCTTCACTACGATAATATCCTGTTCAACGTTCTCCGAAGTCGCACGGGATTCAATACGGATAGTAATCGGATCTTTCAGGAATTTCTTCGCCAAATCAGCAATCTCACGTGGCAAAGTCGCTGAGAAAAAAAGTGTCTGCCGCGGTTCCTTAAGAAGCGAAAGCAGGTATTTCATGTCATGGATAAAGCCCATGTCAAGCATCCGGTCAACCTCATCGAGTACCACGGTATTGAATGGTGAGAGATCCAGATTCTTTCGTTCAACCAAATCCTTCAGACGACCAGGTGTTCCAATAACAAAATTCGGATTCTGCTGTAAACGCTTGATCTGGGGATAGATATGCGCTCCACCAATACACACGGCCGACTGAATACCGAGTCCTCGAGAAAAATCCCGAAACTCGACATCGATCTGATTGGCCAGCTCACGAGTCGGCACGATGATCAACGTTTTCTCAGCCCTGCTGTGTAGCACTTTGTGCAAAAGCGGAATCAAGAATGCGGCGGTCTTGCCTGTTCCGGTACTCGCCATACCAATCACATCACGATGTTCAAGTATGACCGGAATGGCTCCATCTTGAATCGGTGTCGGATGGATATATCCGCGACGCTCAATATTCACTTTGATCTTCGGATCGATACGAAAATCTACAAAACGATGCTGCGGATCAAAGGCTTCCGCTTTGGTAGTAACAATCGCCTTACGAACAAACAGTGCCGGATCAATCCGTACGGTCTTCTTTCGATTACTGCCTGCCCGAATACCACTCTGGTTCCTCCGACCAACATAATTTCTCCCTGACACCTGGCGTAATTCACGCGAGTGCCGCTTCTCAAACGTCTTTCGAAACATAATGTTCTACTTAATTGCTCGGGTATTATCCTTTCATGCTAGGATAGCACCATGGATTACTCCTACCCAAGCCCTTTTCGCATCCCCACATACCCCCAAAGGAAAGAAACCAGATAAGAGAACTATTCTATCAAAAAATAAAATCTTTGTCAACCATTTGTACAGTTAACAGATAGGGGTGACAGTTGGTATGCTCTGGGGTAACACTGT
>CAYRWQ010000023.1:0-12118 GCA_964428075.1 uncultured Bdellovibrionales bacterium | reverse complement strand
AGTCTTGTCAACAATCGTATGGCGGAAACCACCTCAGATCTCATGGAAAAAATCGTCTCGCTGTGCAAGCGGCGCGGTTTTATTTTCCCTTCCTCTGAAATCTATGGCGGCTTCGCCGCGGTGTATGACTTCGGACCGTACGGGGTGGAATTGGCTAAAAATATTCGTGAAGCCTGGTGGCAGACGATGGTACGCGAGCATGAGAATATCGTCGGACTCGACAGTGCTATCTTCATGCATCCGAAAGTCTGGGAAGCATCAGGACATGTAGGCGGTTTCAGTGATCCGCTCGCGGAATGTCGGGAATGTCATACTCGGGTGCGCGTCGACCATCTGCTCGAAGAAGCGGGAGTCTTTGCGGATGAGAAGATGAGCGAAGAGGATATCAACGCACTTTTCAGTGAGAACAAGGATAAAGTCGTCTGTCCGAAATGTGGCAAACGGAGTTTCACCGATGCGAAGGAATTCAATCTGTTGGTCAAATCGAATCTTGGGAATTTCACGGGTGACTGGAATAAGGAACCGACTTACTTGCGTGGCGAAACGTGTCAGGGTATTTATGTCAATTTCAAGAACGTGCTTGATTCGTCTCGGGTCAAGGTGCCGTTTGGTATCGCTCAGATCGGCAAGGCGTTCCGAAATGAGATTACGGCGCGGCAGTTTATCTTCCGGAAGCGCGAATTCGAACAGATGGAAATGCAGTATTTCGTGAGACCGGAGACGGCCGCGGATGTCTATGAGGAATGGCGTTCTCAGCGTTTCCAATATTATATCGATCTCGGTCTTAAGCCGGAGAATCTCCGCTGGCATGAGCATGAGAATCTGGTTTTCTATGCCAAGGCGGCTTGGGATATTGAGTATCGCTTTCCATTCGGTTTCAAGGAACTCGAGGGCATTCATAATCGGAGCGATTACGATTTAACGCAGCACACGAAATTCTCTGGTGCTGATCTCTCGTATCGTGATCCGCAGACGAATGAGAAATATGTACCTTGGATTGTCGAGACATCGGTAGGCGTGGACCGGACATTCCTCGCGGTGCTGACCGATGCCTATGCTGAAGAAACAGTCGGAGAGAACGATACTCGTGTTGTCCTCAAGTTTCCGAAGAAGCTCGCACCGGTACAGGTTGCAGTGTTTCCGCTCATGAAGAACAAGGAAAAGCTGGTAGGGAAGGCACGCGATATTTATACCACACTGAAAAAATCATTCCGTTGCGAATTTGATGACAATGGCAATGTCGGCAAACGCTATCGTCGGCAGGACGAAATCGGAACGCCGTATTGTGTCACGGTCGATTTTGATACCCTGGGCTTGGGTGAAGATATTACGCTCACCGATACTGTCACCGTTCGTGATCGAGATACGATGCAGCAGACTCGGGTGAAAATTTCGGAACTCAAGCATTATGTAGGTGAGAGTATATGAGATGCTTTCCCGCCTGCAATGGTTTTCTTCTGTGGAAAAATAGAAACGAAGAGTAGCAGAGAAAACCGTAAGATGGGATAGGGATGACAAGAGAGAGAAAGTCATCTATACTCCGTATTTCATTGATATATAACGAATACATATGCATTACGAAAAAATCACTTTGAAGAACGGACTGCGCATCGTGCTCGCTCCGATGGCGGAAGCGGAGACAGTGACAGTGCTTGTGATGACCGGAGTCGGATCGCGCTACGAATCCAGAAGAGAGAATGGCATCGCGCACTTTCTCGAACACATGATGTTCAAGGGAACAACCAAGCGACCAACGGCGCACGATATTTCTGCTGAGCTTGATGGGATTGGAGCCGAATATAATGCCTTTACGGGGAAAGAGTGCACCGGGTATTACGCCAAGGTGGCAGCGACGCATGCCGCGGTTGCGCTCGATGTCGTGAGCGATATTTTCATGAACGCGAAGTTGGAGCAGGGTGAGATCACACGAGAGAGCGGAACCATTGTTCAGGAATTGAGCATGTACGAGGATATGCCGATGCGACACATCAGTGATCTGTTCGAAGCGCATCTGTATGGCGACCATCCGCTTGGTTGGGAGATTATCGGGACACGAGAGAATATTAGGGCTTTTAAACGGGCGGATTTCGTGCGTTATATGAAGCGCGGGTATGTCGCGGAGAATGTGGTGGTCGGGATAGCGGGTCAGTTTGACGCGAAGCGGATGCAGAAGGATATTGAGTCTCGATTTGCGCATATCGGACACGGCACGAAGCCGGTGTATAAGAAAGTCGCGGATAAACAATCGGTTCCCGGACTTTTTGTCCAGAAGAAGAAAACCGATCAGACCCATCTCCTCTTCGGGGTACGTGCCTTCGATATGTTTCATCCGGACCGGTATGCTCTTTCGGTTCTGGCGACATTGCTTGGTGGTGGTATGTCGAGTCGACTTTTTATCGAAGTCCGTGAGCGGCGCGGTCTGGCTTACAGTGTCCATACGAGTGTGGATGCCTATCGAGATGCGGGTTATCTTGCGACGCAGTGTGGCGTGGAACATGGAAATCTCGAGAAAACACTTCAGGTGATTCTAAATGAGTATCGGAAAATCGCCACGCATCTTGTGACAGATGCAGAATTACGGAAAGCGAAGGAGTATATCAAGGGGAAAATGGCGATGGGCTTTGAAGGGTCGGATGATGTTATTGAATATCTGGTTGGACAGGAAGTCTCACACGGGGAAATCGTGTTACCAGTTGAGAAGATGGCTTTGATCGAGGCAGTGACGCCGGAAGACATTCTCCGTGTTGCGCAGCATATCTTTGTGAATAAGAAACTGAATCTAGCGATTATCGGTCCACACGCGGGGCAGGGGAAGATAAAAAAGATGTTGAATGTTGAGGGGAACACGGAGATACTATGACCTCTAACGAGCAAGTTGATGTTGGGATGAAGCTGCTCTTGCGGATCGTGTTTTTGGTGGGTGGGATATATCTGTTCTATCTACTTCTAGACGTGGTACTCGTGGTGCTTTTTGCGGTATTGACGGCCGCCGTGCTTACGCCAGCCATCAATAAGCTGCGGGGGTACGGGCTTCCACGCACAGGAGCTGTAATTCTGGCCTATACAGTGCTTCTGTTCGGAGGAGTGGCCTTGGTTGGGATATGCATTCCAATCTTGTTTGTTGAAATCAAAGAGTTTTTGAGTGATTGGCCTCGATATTCCGAACAATTAAATGTGTTCCTGGCAGGGTTTGATGTATATACACACACTCTCGGTTTTTCCCTGAACCGCGAGGTATTATTCGCCAATATCGAGAGTTCGGCCGCGACATGGTTTGGTGGACTCTTCTCAACGACATGGAACTTTTTTCAAGGATTCATCCATGCCATCGGCTTCTTTTTTCTCGCCCTCTATCTTTCGCTTGAGGAGAAAGGTATCGAAAAATTCTTTCTCATGTTAACGCCGGATGAGTATCATGCGCATGCCCTCTCACTTGCTTCGCGCATGCAGGGCAAGGTGAGCCGATGGCTCTTCGGACAATCCATGCTCATGCTGATTGCTTTCGTTATCTATTATATCGGGCTGCTCATTATCGGTGTTCCCTATGCTCTCGCCATTGCGTTCTTCGGCGGACTTATGGAAATTATTCCCTATATCGGACCGGTATTGGCGGCCATTCCGGCTATTATGATCGGGTTTTTCTATTCTCCCGGACTTGGATTGGCCGCGCTCATCTTTTATTTGATCGCGCATCAGGTGGAAGCGCATATTATCGCGCCACAGGTGATGAAGAGATCGGCAAACTTAAATCCGGTTGCGTTGATCGTCGCCATATTGGTTGGTATCGAGCTCGGCGGTCCCCTTGGTGTTATTTTGGCCGTACCGATGACGATGGTGCTGTCGGTTTTTGTGGAGGATATCCTTGATAAGAAACAGGGTTGATATATCTGTTGTGTAGGGTCAGGGAGAAAACGTGGAACCGGATACCCCTTTTTTATTTTTGAACACGTCACACGATACCGGTAGACCCTTTCATTTTTATGGATATCAGAAAATGATTGAGATGGGTCAGTGGTGATCGGGAGATATTGATTTGTAATGCACAGGTGTTATGCAGAAACCAGGAATTTTATTTATCGTCGCGACGCCTATTGGAAATTTGGGTGATATGACTTTGCGCGCTCTCGAGACCCTCAAGGTCGTCGACGCGATTCTCTGCGAGGATACGCGGGTGACGAGCCGACTGCTCGCGCATTACGAGATCAAACGGCCACTGGTCTCCTGTCACGAGCATACTGATGATGCGAAGCTTGGACGGCTAATTAGTCGTCTTGGGCAAGGTGAGTCGTTGGCTTTCGTGTCAGACGCTGGAACGCCAGGACTTTCGGATCCAGGAAATAAATTGGTTGCACTGGCGCTTGAAGCAGGCATGAAAGTCGTACCGATTCCCGGAGTATCGGCTGTGGTGACACTCGTGTCAGTAGCTGGAATCGACATGCGGGAGTTTACGTTCCTTGGTTTTCCACCACATAAGAAAGGACGCGAGACATTTTTTAAAAAAGTAGCCGGGAATGAAATGCCGGTGATATACTATGAATCACCGCATCGAGTACTGAAGAATCTTGAGTTGCTTGCGCTATTTGCTCCCGAGAAACACGTTATCATCGGACGAGAACTCACCAAGCTGTTTGAGGAAATAGCGCGTGGCACTACGGGTGAGGTGTTTCATTATTTCGGTGCACACTCAGACAAGGTGAAAGGAGAATTCGTGTTGATTGTATATTGAGCATATTGGGAAAAGCAAAAGCCCGATAGGGGAATCGGGCGGGGTCTTGCGAAGATTTCTTAGGGGAGCGCGTTGGCCACCCTTGTAAATGCCTCGGCACTGGCCATGGTGCACTCTTTCTCGATTGCGCACTGCGCTGACAGATTGAGCCACCCCAATACACAAACCACGAGAACCATAAGAACTAGGCTGATTTTTATCAACATGATACTCTCCTTCCTTGATGGTTGGTGAAAAACTGTTTTATAGTATAGACTACTTAAGATACTTTGTCAATACATGAGTATGGAAAATATGAAAGGAAATCCATTTTATATCACTACGACGCTCCCGTATGTGAACGGGCGACCACATCTCGGGTATGCGCTTGAGGTTGTACAAGCAGACGTTGTGGCTCGGATAGCCAGGGAGTCAGGAGCAGAAGTGATATTTAATATCGGCACGGACGAACACGGACAAAAAATCTACCAGAAGGCGGTTGAATCAGGGATGACTCCTCAGGCGTACTGTGACGGGATGGTAGAGGCCTTTCGCGAGGTACGTGAGACGCTGGATGTGAGTTATACGCATTTCATCCGAACGACCGATACGACACATGTCATCGCGGCACAAGAATTTTGGAGACGTTGTGCGGCGAACGGGGATATATACAAGAAGCAGTACCAGACGAAATACTGCGTTGGGTGCGAAATGGAGAAAACCGATTCGGATCTCGATCATGGCGTGTGCTCTGACCATCCGAAAATGGCGATTGAGTTGATCGAAGAGGAGAATTACTTTTTCCGTTTTTCAAAATATCAGGATGCTCTTTTAGAATTGTATACTGTCCGTCCGGATTTTGTTTGCCCCGGCAATCGTTTAACAGAAATTCGTAAGTTCGTTGAGGGGGGATTACAGGACTTCAGCGTTTCCCGTTTGGCCTCGAAGATGCCTTGGGGGATACAGGTGCCGGGTGACAACGCGCATGTCATGTATGTATGGTTCGACGCGCTTGTGAATTATATAGCGACACTGGGTTGGCCAACGGATGAAGCAAATTATACGAAGTTTTGGCCGGGATTGCAGATCGCTGGCAAAGATAATCTCCGCCCGCAGGCAGCAATGTGGCAGGCAATGTTGTTTTCGGCAGGGCTGGTTCCATCAGCACGGATACTGATACACGGACACATCCTGGTCGCTGGGCAGAAAATGTCGAAGAGCCTGGGCAATGTTATTTCGCCTGATGAGTTAATCGAGAAGTTCGGGAAGGATGGCACTCGATATCTGCTTCTTTCCGCGGGAAGTTTTGAGAATGATGCCGATATCACCATGGAGCGGTTGGTTGAGAAGTATCACGCCGATTTGGCGAATGGTCTCGGCAACCTGGTTTCACGTCTGATTAAGCTCAGCGAGAAACTCGACGTGTCCTTTGAGACCCCTGTTGATGAGACAGGGTATTCGGATGAGTTTCATACGTTGTGCGCGGAGTATCGGCTGCACGAGGCGCTTTCGTGGATCATGGATCGGACGCGGATGCTGGATCGGCACATTGCGGAGGTGAAGCCGTGGGCACTTGCAAAGACGGACCCATCGCAGTTCGAAACAGTTATGCAGTGTTTCTTGCATGAGTTGCGATACATTGGGCATTGTTTGCGGCCGTTTTTGCCTGAAACGAGTGACAAGATAGAACGCGCATTGAGAGAGAAACAGACTGAAGTTTTGTTTCGGAAGATAGTGTGAGTTTCTGACTCAGATACATCGTGAAACGAATATGATGAATGAATATGTTAGAATGGCGGTGGAATGATATTCATTATTTTTAATACTGTGCACATATGTTTGAGAGCACAACGTTGAGTGAAGTGTCGCAGGGAAAAAAGCAGAATGGGACATCTCAACCGAGCAAAGTATTGCCTTCTGTATATAACACGATAGATGGTAAACCGACGAGTGCGCGCGATGTACATGTTTCGTTTCAGCCTCTTTCCGAGGAGGAAGGAACACAGGCAGAGCGAGAGTGGAGAGAAGGCGCGCGTCAGCGTGGGGCTCAGGAATCACCAGCAATATCCTCGAGCGAATCTCTGGACTTCCTACAACGACGACAGGAGGCGCTGGCTCTCCCAACGGAGGTTACAGGCCAGGAATTGTTAAACGTGATGCGAACACGTCTGCAAGCATTTCAAGCATATTTTGAGCGACAATGGCACGGGAAGATGTTTGTTGCAGATTTAGAGAAAGAGGCAGATGAGGATTGTATCATGGCATTACACTCGTTGATTAGCGCACAACTGATAAAGATGCGCATGGAGCAGAAAGCAGAGCTTCTCCAAAAAATTGACGAAATAGAAAAGAGTACGCTTGGGACACAGAAATCGCGAGCAGATCTTCAGGCTGATATGTCCGCCAAGGGCGGTACTCGGAAAGTATGATTGACGCACATGCGCATTTGCACGACTGTGCCTTTGATGAGGATCGTGATGTCGTGATCAAGCGAGCGTGGGTGGCTGGAGTCGAAGGTATTTTGACTATAGGTACGAGCCTTGAGGAGAGTCGGCAGGCGATAGACTGTGCTCAGAGGTATGCTGGCGTTCGGGCAAGCGTGGGGATACACCCGTATGTTTTCAACGAGTTGGTGGGAGCGGGGAATGAAGCAGTACCCACCTTGGTTGCTGAGTTGAGGAAACTCGCGCAGTCATCCGATACCGTAGTCGCGATTGGAGAGTGCGGTCTTGATTATTTTTCGCGTGATCAGGGGAGAATGAGTGATACACAACGACAGGTGCAACGGGTCGGTTTCGTCGCACAGCAGAATCTCGCGCGGGCACTGAAATTACCACTTATCATCCATACACGTCCTACGGCAGGGAGTATGGATGCCTATGCGGATATACACGCTTTACTTTCGATCGAAGCGACCACGGATTCCTCACCTATCATTTTGCATTGCTATATGGGTGATATGGAAATCACGAAACGGTTTCTTGATCTGAAGCATGTGTATTTTTCATTTACGGGGAATATCACATACAAGGTGAATTCGGCATCGGATCGTGATCGTGTGATTCAGATGATTCCACTTGACCGTTTGTTGATTGAGACGGACTGTCCGTATCTCGCACCAGTTCCGTATCGGGGAAAGCGGAATGAACCGGCCTACATTATTGAGACCGCCCGCAGCATCGCTGAGATGAAGAAAGTGGAGTATACTGATCTCACTCAGCAATGCCACGAGAATGCTCGTGTATTGTTTCCGGGTATTATGTATGAAAGCATAAAATGAGATATTTCTATGTCTTTTTTAAACAGATGGTGGCGAAGATACGTTGATCAGGAGTCTCTGTCTTCGCCACAGGCACAGGAGCTCGAGAGACAAGCGGATGCAGCACTGGATGGAGCATGGCACGCTGCCAAGGAGCGGCTTGAAAATCGGGCTATCACCTTGCGATCCGAGTCCGGACAATGGGAAGACCCTTCTGTGCTGCGCGATTCAACTCATACTGATGAGAGTGCGGTGCCTACAGACACGATGACTACTACCCCGACTACAGGATCTGAGGAGTCGCAGATGCAAGGACAGAGTATGGGCAGCGAGAGGATTCGACCTCGTACTTCTGAAGCGAACATGGATGATCCCGAAGGTATAATACGACCGACACCTCAAATGGAGCAGTACCTGCAACAGATGGCCCACGAATCAATACAGGCCTCGCAAGCTGAGGGGATGGATCGGAAACCAGTCGAAGAAGATTGACTTCTGGATCGGATTGGAGGTAGACTGAAATCGTTTTTTTTCGCCTGCAGAGAGACTGATGATGGCGGTATGTGGTACGTTTTTGTGAATGATGAAACATCATGGAAATTTCGATTGCGGCAGAAAAGTTATTTATGCTTGGTGCGTTTCCGGTCACGAATTCGCTTCTGATTGGAGTGATTGTGAGTATTTTGCTTTTCTTGGTGGCGCGCACCGTGTTGATACAGTGGCGGTCAGTTCCGCGTGGCCTCCAGAATATCTTTGAAGTGGTTATCGATGGTGTACTGAGCTTGCTCGAGAGTATCATGCAGGATCGGGCATTGGCACGAAAGTTTTTCCCCCTTATCGCGACCATCTTTTTGTTTATCCTACTGTCGAATTGGATCGGGCTTTTGCCGGGTCTTGGTACGGTTGGACTGGTACATGAGGGAATCATGGGACACGCAACCATCATCCCGTTTCTACGGAGTACTTCGGCTGATTTGAATTTCACGCTTGGACTCTCATTGTTTGTAGTAGTGATGATTCAGGTGACAGGTATTTTGGCACTTGGCATACGCGGCTACGCCCGTAAGTTTTTTGTCAGTCCGTTTCACAAGCCATACGTGGTGGGGAGCCTGATGGGAGTATTAGAACTTGTTTCGGAATTTGCTAAAATTCTTTCCTTTGCTTTCCGACTCTTTGGCAATGTTTTTGCGGGAGAAATTTTACTGACCGTGATGTTGCACTTGGTGCCTTACTTTATTCCTCTTCCATTTTTGTTCCTGGAGATCTTCGTTGGATTCATTCAGGCGGCGGTATTTTCTATGCTGGTGGCCGTGTTCCTCAAGATGGCAAGAACACCAGCAGAGCACCCGTGATTCCGCTGATTGGACAAATGTGAAAAGAGGCTCTACACTCATTAAATGTGCGTAATAATTTGTTAAAAAAATTATATGGAAGTCGAAGCAGCAAAAATGTTGGCCGCCGGTCTGGCTATCGGATTAGGAGCCTTGGGTCCTGGTATCGGTCTTGGACTATTGTTTTCAAAGGCGCTTGAGGCGATTGGACGTAATCCGGAAGCATCTGGAAAGATACAGACCACGATGTTTCTCGGTATCGCGTTTACCGAAGCCGTTGTGATTTATGCTCTGGTTATTTCTCTCATGATTCTGTTCCGATAAGTTCTTGTAACGTTCCTTCCTCGTGACGGAAGAAACAGAAATCGTTATGGAAGCACTGGCGAACCTTGGTATTGATTGGAAACTCCTTCTGGCCCAAGTGGTCAACTTTGTGATTGTGCTTATTGTGCTCAAACGCTTTGCGTATCAACCAATGTTGAAACTTTTGGATGAGCGTACGGCCAAGATAGCAAGGGGCTTGGCTGATGCTGAATTGGCGCAGAACAAACTGAGTGAAATGGAGGAGAAAGAGAGAGCTGTATTAGCTGAAGCGCGTACGGAAGCGAAACGTATTTTAGTTGAGACCGATGAGAACGCTCGAAAACGCGATGCGATCAAAATTTCCGAGACAGAAGCAAAAGTGAAAAAATTGCTCGAGGAGTCAGAGATGAAAATGGTGGCAGATCAGAAGAAGATGATCGAGGAGGCAAAACTGGAATTAGCCGGAGTGGTTCTTTTGACGGTTGAGAAAGTGCTGCGTGAAAAGGTGGATAGCGCAAAGGAAAAAGAACTCATTGAACGACATTTGAATTAGATATGCGACTCTCAATACGACAATACGCAGAGGCACTGCTTGATCTCGAACACGTGCAGGGAGAGGAGGAGGCGGTGCAAAGTGGCAAGCGGTTTCTTTTGTGGTTGTCACGTCGGGGTGAAGCGAAGAAACTTAGAAAAATCGTGCATGAGGCAGAGCGTTTGATACGCGAGCAGTCTGGGATTTCAGCCGTCCATATCACGACCGCGCATCAAGCAGACACGACGCTTCGAGATGTTTTGCGACAGCAAGCCGAAGTACGTATTGGTAAGAGAGTAGACACATCTTTCGCGGTCGATGCTCGTTTGATTGGTGGTGCGAAGATGCAGAGCGAAGAGGTTTTGTATGATGCTACTCTTGCGACTTGTTTGGATCGTTTAAAAAGCAGTCTATTGAGATGAGAGTATGGGATGTGGAATATGGCATGGAATAGCCGGAATGTTCCATGATAGATTCTAAATTCGATATCCTGAAAATCGTATGCCCAATCCCCTTATTGAAGAATTGAAGAAGCAGATCAGTGAATTTCACCATGAGCCCAAGGCTGAGGCGATCGGCACGGTACTTGAGGTTGGTGATGGAGTAGCGCGCGTATCAGGCCTCTCTGGAGTCATGGTCTCCGAGATGATCGAATTCGAAAATGGCGCATATGGGGTTGCTCTCAACTTGGAAGAGGGTGAAGCGGGCGTGATGCTTCTGGGTGAGACAGGAGATATTAAAGAGGGCACGGTAGCGAAATCGACCGGGAGAATTTTGTCAGTACCGGTGTCGGAGACGGTGATCGGACGGGTAGTTAACGCGTTGGGGCTGCCCATTGATGGTAAGGGAAAGATCACGACAACTACCTATTATCCTGTTGAAAAAATCGCTCCAGGTGTTATCACCCGTCAGTCAGTCAATCAACCGTTGCAGACGGGCATCAAGGCTATTGATGCATTGATACCAATTGGTCGTGGTCAGCGCGAGCTCATTATTGGGGATCGACAGACCGGAAAAACCGCTATCGCCATCGATACGATCATCAATCAGCGCGGTCAGAACATGCTGTGTATTTATGTCGCAATTGGACAAAAGGAGTCCAAGGTAGCTCGCATTGTTGCTGAACTCGAAAAAGCCGGTGCTATGGACTACACCGCTATCGTAGTGGCCGGTGCATCGGAAGCCGCCGCTCTTTCATTTATCGCACCGTATACAGGATGTGCCCTTGCAGAATATTTCATGGATCAAGGGAAGGACGTGTTGGTGATCTATGATGACCTGTCCAAACATGCGGTGGCGTATCGGCAGATTTCGCTCATCCTCCGTCGTCCACCGGGACGTGAGGCGTATCCGGGAGATGTTTTTTATCTCCACTCACGTCTGCTCGAACGCAGTGCGAAGTTGAACAAGGAGTTCGGTGGAGGATCTATTACCGCATTGCCGATTATTGAAACACAGGCTGGAGATGTTTCGGCATATATTCCGACCAATGTCATCTCCATCACGGATGGTCAGATTTATCTCGAAGCCGACTTGTTCTATAAGGGTGTTCGTCCAGCATTGAACGTTGGTCTCTCGGTTTCCCGTGTGGGTTCATCCGCCCAGATCAAGGCGATGAAGCAGGTGTCGGGGACGCTTCGTCTCGATTTGGCACAATTCCGTGAACTGGAAGCGTTTGCTCAGTTCGGTTCGGATTTAGACGAAAAGACGCGTTCTTTGATCGAACGCGGTCGTCGAGCGGTTGAGATCTTAAAGCAGCCCCAATATGCCCCATTGCCTGTCGAAAAAGAAGTGGCGATTCTCTATGCGTTGACCCGGGGATATCTTGATGACGTGAAGGTGGAAGATTTGGCGCGTTTTGAGAAAGAATTTGTGACGTATTTTGAAATGAGCGGCAAGGAAGCGATTGATGGCATCGTGAAAGAACGGACTCTCACGCCTGAAGTGGAGGAACTACTGAAGAAACATATCGGGGAATTTAAGAAGGG
>CAYRWQ010000022.1:0-13125 GCA_964428075.1 uncultured Bdellovibrionales bacterium | reverse complement strand
CGTTCCGTGCTCCGGTCGCCCTGCAGATCAATTTCGGATGCCCGAACACCGGACATGATCCATCCGAATTCTACGCGGAAATCTGTACGCTCATCGAAATGGCCAAATCACTTCTCAGAAATATTCCGATCGTCGCAAATACCAATGCACTCATGCCGACAATGATTCTCGCCGAGATCGCCCGAATCGTCGATGCCCTCTGGATCGGCAACACCATTCCATTCGGAGACAAAGCAGCCAGTCAGCACATCGACTGGTCGCGTTTCGGAGCAGTATCACCAATCCGAAAACGTGGCATACGGGCGGATGGAGGGCTCTCAGGTCCGGAGTGCCTACCGATCACGCTCGAAACAGTATTCGCTCTCCGTGACAGCAATGTCACCATCCCGATCGTTGGCGGCAATGGCATCAGGACCATACAAGACATCGAAAGACTTCATCAAGCCGGCTGCAATGCTGTCTTCATTGGATCAGTGAGCATCTTCAGACCATGGGGTATGAAAGGCATCATCAAAGCGGCGCGCGCAACCTTCACGTAACAACAACCGAAACGCTCTCTTCGAAGGAGGTACCGACCACACTACTATTATCTCCCTGTCCTCAAGCATGAAAATGACTAATAAGCACTCCTCGCCGCGGCCACTTCCGATAACCCGAAGTTCTTCTTCGGAACCGACTCGCACCGCATGCGAGAAGTACAAAAGAGACGGCCGTGTGCTGTGCAAGCTGCTACACAGCACACGGCGCACTCCCGTTCTGCGCCGGAGAGATGATTCTTTGACAAGTCGACACCTGACACCAAAACGAATCTCGACACCTTGACCCTACTTCCCACCAGAAGCAGGGTAATTTTATTAACAGAGGCAATCTCTCCACTTCCACCCTCAGGAAGCACCAGAGACAAACCATCTAAAACCCGCTCCATCAAACAGACATTTTTTTAAGGAATTCTTCTGCACAACTCCGAACCGAAAGAGCGTCTTCACAATCCATGAGAACGGTCCGTAATTCTTTCGCCCCGTCGAATCCATAAACATAAGCCTGGTAATGTTTCTTCATTAACGCAAAGCTCTTCTTCCTAAGAAACAGTTCTTCATACATGTCCGTATGCTCACACATCACCCGGAGCCGCTCCGCGACCGATACAGGAAACGTATCCGAAAAAAACCATGGATTTCCGAAGAGTCCCCGCCCAATCATGACTCCATCGCACCCGGTCTCAGTCACCCGAACTCGCGCTTCCGCCACACTCTTCACATCACCGTTCCCCAAGATGAGCACGCCGGATCCCCGTGCCAATTCGACCGCCCGCGCCACATGTTCCCACTGGGCCGGCACCAAGGACATTTCCTTTTTTGTCCGCGCGTGCACCGTAATCACCGCTGGCTCCACAGTCAAAAGCGCCGGAATCCACGTCTCGATCTCACTCGCGCTGAATCCGATTCGTGTCTTAACCGAAACGGGAATCTGACCGGCCACACCTTCTTTCGCGGCGACGATGAGTGCTTGAGCGAGTACCGGATCCTGTATAAGTTTCGCTCCCGCTCCCTGCTTCATAATGTTCTTATCTGGACAACCCATATTGATATCAAGTCCATCGAAACCAAGCAGAGCGATCAAAGCTGCGGCTTCACGCATCCGATCCGGATGAGCGGTGAATATCTGCGCCACAATCGGCCGTTCCGCTTCGGTATACAGGAGATTCGGCATCAATGCCTGACGTCCCACGGGATGACAAAGACCATCGGCCGAAACAAACTCCGTCCACATCACATCTGGCTTACCATAACGAGTAAACATACGTCGGAACGCCGCATCTGTCACATCAGCCATCGGCGCCATCACAAAAAAAGGCTTCGGCAATTGTATCCAAAAATTTCGCATAGAAAAACAGTCTATCCTACTTCCGAATGATAAGCCATACTAAATGATCCTGACTTTTTCGCAAGCAAATTGCTCAGTAATCGACAAAAAATTCCAAAGGATCTTACGCGCATGTGGAACCCACTCGAGTGATGAGAGAAAATCCTCAGTATGCCCGACGATGTATTCCGGATGCAAACGTACTCGTTCTGCATGATCCTGTCGATCAAGTTCCGGATGGAACTGTACTCCATATACTCTCGTCTTATAGCGAAACGCTCCGACACGTGACTTCTCGCCACTCGCCAAGAGCGTGACCAATTTTGGCACCCGAATCGCGCTATCCCGATGCATAAAAAATGCCTTCCAGTTATCCGGAATACCGAAAAAGAGTGGGTCACGCTTTCCATCTGGTGTCACATGAACCGAAAATGACCCACTCTCTGATTGTGCGAGATCAGCCGCAACCGTCTCACCAAGAAAAGTCACTAACAGCTGGTGACCAAAACAGATACCCAGTGTCGGAATATCATGCTCAAAAAGATAGGAGATGAACGGTCGAACGCGACTCAACATCGCCTCGTGTTGCTCGGTATTTTCCGGAGAGACATTACCACCAAAATAAAATTCGGCCGATCCGCCAAGAATCACGCCCTGAACATCAGCGAGTAGCCTCTCAGGATGAGCAAACAGAACATCATTATGAGCACTGAAGGCACTGAGAGGGATGATATTCGGTACCGAACCGTTCAGACTCGCAAATTTCTCCTTGAAAGCGGATAACTCGAGCTCTTTCCCTCTTTCATCCGTTCGGAATTGTACCAACAAAAGTTTTTGTCGCTGTTCCATAGGCTCTTCCTTACTCACTATCAAACTTTCTTATTATATCATATATATCTTATTCTGTCTACTGTCAGTGCTCACTTGACTTTCTGCTCATATCACTCTAATATGGACAAAATAAGTCCAATTTGCGTATGCGCGTCTCAAAAAAAGCCTATTACGGTCTCCGAGCTATCGCTGCCTTGTCAGAACATGGCGGAGAATATTCTGTTCACGAACTCGCACGTACCGAGGAAATGCCTGAAGATTATCTCCATAAAATTCTCCAATCACTTCGAAAAGCCAATTTGGTCATCTCCGAAAAGGGCCAGAGTGGCGGATATTCGCTCGCACGAAATATTGCGGATATCTCAGTCTGGGATATCGTCACAGCACTTGATGGCGGGTTCAAAAATTTCTCCCCACCCAAACTTTCCCGCACATATCCCTACCCGAAACTCTCCCACTGCCAGACGAATCAGGTCTGGAAGGCACTGGAACAGAGTATCAAAGAAACGCTTACGAAAATAACTCTGGAACAGCTTCTCCCTGCCTCATACACACACAATACTTTCAAAAAATAAGCCTATGCTTTCCATCGAGCACCTCTCTGTCTCAATTGAAAAGAAGAAAATCCTCCATGATATTTCGTTTTCATTCGCGCCCGGAAAAACATACGCGATTCTCGGACCGAATGGATCCGGTAAATCAACACTGGCAAGCGCCATCATGGGACATCCAAAGCTGATACTGTCCCGTGCCAGCAAGCTTCTGTGGAATGGAAGAAATATGAAGAATTTTTCTCCAGATAAACGGGCGCTGTTGGGTCTCAGCATGACGTTCCAAAATCCACTGACGCTAGCCGGTGTTTCTGTCCGTGATCTTCTCCGAGTCGCTCTGGAAAAGAAATATGATGTCATCGTGATGTACCAAAAAATCCACATAGCCGCCCAAGCGCTTCACATCAAAGAAGAGCTCCTTTCACGCTCACTCCATGATGGTTTTTCGGGGGGAGAAAAAAAGAAACTCGAGGCACTGCAAATCGCATTACTCGAACCAAAATTCGTTCTGTTTGATGAAATTGATACTGGCGTCGATGTTGACGCGCTGAAGACCATTACCCTCTTTCTCAAGCAATCCCTGCCTAAAGAAAGTACCTGTATTTTCATTACCCATTCAGCCAAACTCCTCAAGTATATGCGTCCCGATCACGTACTCGTCATGAAAGAAGGCAGATTGGTTGCCACTGGAAATCAGGAGTTGGCTACTCACATCGAGCGCTCGGGATTTGAGTCGCTTTCTCTCTAAAACTATGCCACGTTCCAAAGCAATTGACTTAGGCGACTACCGGTACGGTTTCGCGATGCCTGAACGCTCAGTCAACAAAACGAAGCTCGGGCTCTCAGCCGAAATTGTGTCCGAAATCTCGGCCATCAAGAAGGAATCCGCGTGGATGCGGAAATTCCGCTTGGCATCCTATGCACGCTTTGTTTCCCTCCCCCTGCCTTCCTGGGGGGCCGATCTTTCTTCAATCGATTTCGACGCAATCACCTACTATCTCCGAGCGACCGACGCGCAGTCCAAAACCTGGAACGAACTCCCTCCGGAAATCAAGGAGACCTATGACCGCATCGGCGTCCCGGAAGCCGAAAAGAAATTCCTCGCCGGAGTCTCCGCCCAATATGAAAGCGAGGTAGTCTATGAAAGCATCGAAAAAACGCTCTCAGCCAAAGGCGTCATTTTCTGCGACATGGACACGGCCGTTCGCATATACCCGAAGTTGGTCCGGGAATACTTCGGTACGCTCATCCCGGCCCATGATAATAAGTTCGCAGCTCTCAACTCGGCAGTCTGGTCAGGTGGTTCATTTGTCTATGTCCCGAAAGGCGTCAAGGTGGAGCTTCCACTACAGGCCTATTTCCGAATCAATTCGGAATCATTCGGCCAATTCGAACGCACGCTCATCATCGCGGATGAAGGAAGTTCGGTACACTACGTCGAAGGCTGCACCGCGCCCATCTACCGCAAGAGCTCGCTCCATTCGGCGGTCGTCGAGATATTCGTCAAGAAAAATGCGCATGTCCGATACACCACGGTCCAAAACTGGAGCAAGAATATCTACAATCTCGTCACCAAACGCGCCCGCGCCGAAGAAAATGCGACCATGGAATGGATCGACTGCAATATCGGTTCCGGAGTCACGATGAAATACCCAGCCGTCTATCTGGCCGGACGCGGCGCCCGAGGCGAAGTCCTCTCCATCGCCTATGCCGGAACAGGCCAGCATCAGGATGCCGGAGCCAAGATGATTCATCAGGCTCCCGATACCACCTCGCGTATCGTTTCCAAATCCATCAGCAAAGACGGCGGACGTACCAGCTATCGCGGCCTTGTGCATATCGGACGCGGGGCGACCGGCGCCAAGACATCGGTCGTCTGCGATGCTCTCCTCCTCGATCCGCGTTCCCGTTCCGACACCTATCCGACCATGCGGATCAATGAATCCTCCGCCCAGATCGAGCATGAGGCCACCGTCGAAAAAATCTCCGCCGAGAAACTCTTCTATCTCCAAAGTCGTGGCATCAAAAAATCTGACGCCGAAGGACTGCTCGTCAACGGTTTTCTCGATCCAGTCGTTCAAGAAATCCCTCTCGAATACTCCGTCGAGCTCACCCGTCTCATGCAACTCGAAATGGAAGGCAGTGTGGGATAAGATACCAACTCGCCACCCATAGCCAACAACTCATAATCTCTCACTGATAACAAACGATGAGTACCTGATGAAAAGGTCAAACTCAGAACATCCGGCCCCGCATAAGCAGGGTGCAAGGATATCTTTTTTCCGATGCTGGTGCTTCCGAACATATCGCAAAGAAAAAATATATCCCTGCACCCCGACAGAACAAAAAATCGATTCTGATATTTTTCCTCTGAGATTTCTCGTATACGTTGTGAACCATAGGTTATAAATTACAAGTGGTGAGTTATAAGCAAAAAATATGTTCTCCTTCCGCGACATCACGCACGATACACAGACGACCTACCGTCTCGCCACCGACGAGCAAGCGGTGTTTTTTCTCCGCAACCGCGGTGGCGATATCTCCTTCGAACTCACCGGCCCCCGAGCGGAAGCGCACATCTTTGCCCTGTTCGAACTCACTGAGGACACCCAAGTCGACAGCACCATTCACCAAGTCCATTTGGCGCCACAAACCGTTTCCTCTTTCACTGGACGAAGTGCTCTTTCCGACCAGGCCATTTGTCATTGGAAAGGAGTGCTCTCCATAGCCAAAAATGCATCCCAATCAAGTGGACATCAAGAAATGCGTCACCTTCTGCTCTCGTCAGACGTCAAAGCATCTTCTTTCCCTTCGCTCGAAATCAAAACTGATGATGTCCGCTGCGGCCACGCGGCCACTATGAGCGCGCCCGATCCGGAGCAACTCTTCTTCCTTCGAAGCCGCGGCCTCTCCGAAGCTACTGCCATCGCGCTCATCGCCCAGGGCTTCAGCCAGGACCTCTTCGAAAAAATCCAAGCGCTCTGTGGATCCGGATTCCCATATAAAAACAAAACTCCCAGAGGCTACCCTACGGTAACCCTGGGAGAAAACGCCACCCTAGTGGCGACTCCTTAGGCCGGCCCTGAATACCCATTGAGAGGAGCAAGAAAGACAAAACCCGTATCGTCTGGAAACTCAGAATGCGAAGAAGATGGCCTCTCACTGAGCCACCAGGCAGTGATTAGCGAGAGGTCAGGAGCATCTATATCTCTTTCATCAGGGTCGTCGTCGATGCGTCGCCGCTGAAGCCACAAAACACCTTGCTGTTCATCCTCCCCATCGGGACATACAATGGGTTCGTGCATTACCACCACGCCTCGCAATCCCAGACGCTCGAGCATCTCCGGAGATAGACACCCTGCAAGCAAGATTCCGACTTCAATCGGAGGAGTCGTCCACCCGAACCGCGCTGCTTGCGCACGCACAACTGCCTCGGTGATCAGCTGGTCCTTAGGTAAGGACCGTTCATCAATGATACGGAGCCGGTACTGGCTACCAACCGCCTGCTGCATATTGACTGCTTCAAACAACGGCCTGAAATACTCGTCCGATTCGTAGTGGCCAAACTGATCCGGCATGTCAGATACAGGATCCATCGAGTCGGACAGCTTGCGCCGATCGATAAAAACCTCCATACCCAGACCATCGGGATGCAGCGGGTCCAAGACCGACCGAAAACAGAGTGCGAGCTCCTTCGGATATCTTGCCCACGCACTGATGCCCGCAGGAGAGGTCCTCTCGATTACGGCTATCAAACGAGCCAGAATACTCGCTAGATCACTTTCGTTCATATCTTTTCCTTCAAAGTACTTTTCCTCATGCACGCCAGGAAATAAAAGCGGTCACCATAACTCCTCGTTGGGAGCGAAGCAACCACCCACTCTAGCGGATACTCAACCTCTTTGCAAGCTTCTCATTCTGTGGTATACACAAGAGGTATCAATGTGGACTTTTTTAGTCTATTTTCATTCACATGCCCAATATCAGCCATTTCAGACACCTATTTCCTCTCTTCGACCAGCATCCAAGCCTGGTCTACTTGGATGCGGGCGCAACCTGCCCCAAGCCGCAGGAGGTCATCGCCGCACAACGAGAGTATGAGGAGGCGTTTTCGACCAATGTCGGACGGGGACTCTACCCCCTCGCAGAGAAGACAACCGAGCGCTTCGAAGCCGTCCGCTCGCAGGTCGCCCAATTTATCGGAGCCGAAGATGAGCGCAGTATCATCTTCACTTCCGGCACGACCGCCTCGCTCAATCTCGCGGCTGCCCTACTCGCGCCCACACTCCAAGCGGGTGACAATATAGTCACCACCGAACTTGAACACCACTCGAACTTTCTCCCCTGGATCGAATTGGCTCATACCAAAAATACCACGCTCCGCGTCGCCACCTTCACCGAAGAGGGTGGTATCGATACCGACCAGCTCATCACTCGCATCGATTCCAAGACGAAGATAGTCGCCCTCTCGGCTCTTTCCAATGTCTTCGGAACCCAGAATCCGATTCCCGAAATCATTCAGCGTATCCGCAGCCGAAATCCAGAAACTATTGTCGTCGTCGACGCCGCGCAGATGGCCGGTCATTTCCCGATTGATGTCGCGAAGTGGGATGCCGACATGATCGCCTTTTCGGGGCACAAGATGTACGGCCCGACCGGTATCGGTATACTCTACGGAAAGCAATCGCTCCTTAAAACGCTCAGGCCGGTTACTTTCGGCGGCGGCATGGTCGTTGACGCCTGCGCAAAGCCGGCCGAATATAGGGAAAGTCCTTTCTGTTTCGAAGCGGGCACACCAAACATTTCTGGAGTCATCGGCCTCGGCGCCGCCATCACGTTTCTCAAACACATCGGGTTCGAAACCATCCACGCGCACGAACAAAATCTCATCACTCTCGCCATCAACCGGCTGCGTGAAACTTTCGGAAGTCATATTCGTATTCTCGGAACCGATATCATCGAACAGCGAAGCGGGATTATCTCCTTCGTTCTCGACGGAGTCCATCCACATGACTTGGCGCACATCCTCGGCGAGCAAGACATCTCTATCCGCGCCGGAGAACACTGCGCTGCCCCACTCCATCGAAAACTCGGACTTCCCGCTACAGCCCGCGTCAGCTTCGGAATGTATAATACCGAAGCAGATATCGAGAGACTCATTGTGGGCATCAAAAACGCCCGATTGCTTTTCATGACAGACACAGTTCAGTCTCCGAAAATCTAGCATCCTTATTCGAAAATCCCATGTCACTCTACCAAGCCCTCATACTCGATCACTACCGGAATCCGCGCCATCACGGCACGCTCGCCGAACACACCCACGCCGCGAGCGCTCACAACCCAACCTGTGGCGATCGTCTCGAGATGCAGCTTCTCATAAAGGATGGTATCATTGAAGACGTGATGTTCTCCGGCTCAGGCTGCGCTATCTCGCAGGCTTCCGCGTCGCTTCTCGCGGAGTTTCTTATCGGAAAAATTCCAGAGGAAGCACAACGGGTTGGAAAGGACGGCCTCCTGACTCTCCTGGGAGTCACCCTCTCTCCGAATCGCCTCAAGTGCGCGCTGCTCTCACTCGAGACCTTCACGAAAGCCCTTAAATCATAAGCCTGCACAATCCTATGGCATGGAAAGATGAAGCACGTCCGTATGGACCAGTAAAACTCGCGAATGGTTGGACCATTGAAGTCGATGCAAATGTCTGCATCGGAGCGGCTCCTTGTACCGCGATTGCCACAAAAACTTTTGCACTCGACGAGAGCGGTAAAGCTGCCGTCCTTGCAACAGCCGATGAAGATGACACCGAAACCCTGTTGAATGCGGCACGCGCCTGTCCGGTCGCTGCGATCATTATCAAGGATGCAACTGGTAAGCAAGTTTTCCCGGAATAACAAATATCTCTTCGATTGTACCGATACTCATTTCGGTACTGCTTCGAAAACAAAAAATCAGCCGAAACAAGTAAGACGCGAGTCCCTCTCATCGCGACGGAAAAAGAGTTCTGGGACGCTTCCGAATCTTTTGTTTCGTCTGGTTTTTTTGTCAGGAGACGTTATGATATGTATCTATGAAAAAATCCGCCAAAACATTGACCGCGGAAATCATCGAGAAACTCAAGCTTGTGCTCGATCCAGAGCTTGGCGTGTCTATTTATGATCTCGGACTCGTCTACTCGACTGCTTTTTCCAAAGAAGGTATCGCTACCGTCACCATGACGCTGACCACTATCGGTTGTCCGCTCTTCCCTACTATCCAGAAAGATATCGAAGACCGGCTCATGGAAATCGACGGAATCGAAGAAGTGAAGATCGATCTCGTCTTCGACCCTCCTTGGACGCCAGATAAGATGAATGAGGAAGCCAAAATTCGCCTCGGCTGGGACTAAGAGCCTCACCCCAAGTGGACACAAAAAAACCGCTCCGACAGTACGTCGAGGGGGTTTTTGATTCCTTATTTCTTCACATACGAATCGACGAGCGCGCGAACTTGAGCATCGTCACGTGTCCGATGAAGGAGCATATCGTCTCCTGTACGTACTAAACTCTCGTATGTCGGCCGACCGGTCTGTCGATAGATCACCCCGAGTGCCAAACGCTCCTGATCCATACCGATTTTCCAAGCTGCGGCCTGATTGGTTGCGTCGTGCGTCTCATCAAGAAGATACGTGTGTTCCATAAACCACTGATACGTATTCTGCTTGTTGAATACCACGCAAGGCTGGAAAATATCCACGAGGGCATAGCCCCGGTGTTCAATCGCCTGCTTCACAATCGTCACGGCCTGCAAAACATTTCCGGCATAGGCGCGCGCCACGAATGTCGCTCCGAGTGAAATCGCAACCGATATCGGATTGAATGGCTCGACAATGACGCCTCCCGGCTGGAGCGGTGTCACGAGTCCTTGCTCAGAAGTCGGTGAGGCCTGACCCTTGGTCAAACCGTAAATCATGTTGTTATGAACGATATTCGTAATATCCGGGTTACGACGGATAGTATGTATAAAATGATTTCCTCCTTCACCATAGGTATCACCGTCTCCGCTCTCCGCAATAACCGTCAATTTCGGATTGGCGATTTTGGTCGCGACCGCCGGCGCAAGCGCTCGACCATGAAGACCGTTAAAATAGTTCACACGCAGATAGTGTGGCGTCTTAGCAGCCTGTCCAATCCCCGACGTGATCACAACCTCCTCCGGCGCCCGACCGAGCTCGGCCAACGCGGTCTTCACAATAGTCAGGATAGGGAAATTTCCACAGGCCGGACACCAAGCATTATCAGTCCCATGCGGCATGTCGTAAAGTTTCTTGTCGATCATACACGGATTTTAGAATTTGAATTTTAGATTTACGATTTGAACAATCCTTGATTTCCGAATCAATCCAATCGATACGATGACAGAAGACGTATTCTAAAATCAAACATCAGAAATCTTCTTAATCTTTTCTATAGCTTCTTCCACCGAAAAAGGCGAGCCATTGTATTTCAGGAGCCGTTCCGAGACTTGGATGTCAAGTTCTTGCTCCAGGAGATTCGCGAATTGTCCGGTCGCGTTGTTTTCCATCACAACAATTTTTTTACGCGCGAACAGTTTTTTAGCAGTCGGATGAATCGGATAGACCTGAGAAAAATGCAACCCTGCGACAGAAGGATCCTTGATATGCGCAAGCGCTTCTTCGAGTACTCCCCGATTCGAACCCCATGTCACCACCAGAGTCTTGGCCCCTTTCACTTCCTCAATGGATTCTGGCACCAGTGCGTTTGCTTTTAGCAAATCGATTTTACGCAACCGCTTCTCGTGCATCGCCACCCGCACCGAAGCGCTCTCGGTGATATGCGCCGCCTCATCATGCTCATCGCTGTCGACGCCGACCAAACCGATACCATACCCCGGCACACCGCGCGGCGAGACACCGTCCTCGGTCAAGGCATAACGCCGATAGTCCACCCCTGTTTCCACAACATAATTCGTCACGGGGAGAAGTTCCAATCGTTCTTTGGGAACCGTTGAGAGTGCGTCCAACGAATACTGATCAGAGAGGACGAATACCGGTACCTGAAATCGGTCCGCTGTTTCAAATGCCTGCTGCATCGCATGGAAGGACTGTTCAGGCGTTCCTGGAGCGAAAATTGCGCGTGGAAATTCTCCATGTCCGGCATAAAACACAAGGTTGAGATCGGCCTGCTCAGTACGCGTCGGCAGTCCCGTTGCCGGTCCTGGTCGCTGACCGATATGCACGACGACCGGCGTTTCGATCATACCCGAGAGACTCACTCCCTCGCACATGAGTGCAAAACCGCCGCCCGACGTCGTGACCAAAGCCCTCGCCCCGGCATACCAGGCTCCGATCGCCATATTAATCGCAGCGATTTCGTCTTCGGCTTGATCAATCACCACTCCGAACTCCCGGCCCTTGCCCGCCAAGAAAGTCAGCACTCCCGTACCGGGCGACATCGGATACGAAGAGATAAAATTACAACCAGCAGCAAGCGCCCCGAGACCGAGTGCGGTATTGCCATCAAGCAACAGCTCATCACATACCGACGTATCTTTTTTCAGGATCACCTCGAATCCCTCCATGAACGCGATATGCTTGCCAAGATCCATCCCCTTCGCCGCTGCTTCAAGATTCTTCGCGACCACCTCATCGCCCTTACGCGAAAAATGCGACCGAAGATACTCTTCGAATGGTCCTCGCTCGGCTCCGAGCATTCCGAGCACCGCCCCGACTGCGATAGTCGAAGCAAAAATCGGACTGCCGATCTCAGCCGATAATCGAGTAAAAGGCACATCGATAACATGAATATCCTCACGACCTATCTTATCTTTTTCCCCGAGAATGATCGTGTGTTTTCCGATACGCGAGGCCAAGTGATCAACCACTGCCCTATCAAGCGCCAAGAGAAAATCAATACGACGCACATACGCTCGCGGCTCATGTCGACCAATACGGATCTCGGTCGAATTTGATCCGCCACGGATACGTGACATGTATTCCTTGGATGCAAAAATGCGATATCCCTCAGCCTTGAGTACCGATACGAGCATCGCCTCGACTGTTTGGATTCCCTGCCCAGCTGCTCCTCCGAGTATGATAGAAATATCTCCGGAAAAATGTTTCATAACGAAAAATATTTTGGTATTGGCTTCGCGCTGCTCTTTGCAGTATACCACGAGGAAACGCAAAGAAAGAAAACCCGCTAGAGTGCTCTTCATGGAAGAGGGTTGCTCTAGCGGGTGTGTGGTGTACGACGGGGGCATCGCACATGAACTCTACTGCCTCGATGGAGGAGCAGATCTTACAGCCATCACAAAGGATGGCATCGATGTGGCACAGTCCCTGTTCCGGCAACTTAGTGTGACTGGCGCAGACAAAGGGGAAAGGCCAACCCTACAACTCATCGAAAAGATTCGACGAGACTCCAAAATCACGCCCCCGTGACCTGCGTGACCTGGAGGTGATGTTGCCGGCGGTGGTGGCGGCTAGACGTCGAGGTTCTTCGAGGTATTCAGGCTCATGGAAACAGTACACTTCATGGTTCTTCTCCTATCGAGGATTGGTTGAGGAACGCCCACACCACAAAACACACGCCAGCAAACTCGCGCGTTTACTGGATACCATCTCTTCGGGTGGGCGCACAGTACTCTTTTGTGGAATTTTTTCCTCAAAAAAATACTCAGCGCCCCCCCAAAAAAAAGATCGATTGCATCAGACTGACTCTAGTACCTTACAAAGAACTCTTTGAGTCAGGATAACAGACTCGACAGAACCTGTCAATATCTCATAATGTTTCAATACTTTTGCATCACCTGTAGAAACATACTTCGCTTCTGATCCTCTGTAGTCCTGCGATGATCGTGATTTCATAATCGCGTCATCATTCTT
>CAYRWQ010000021.1:2767-14050 GCA_964428075.1 uncultured Bdellovibrionales bacterium | reverse complement strand
TAGGCGGAGCTGGCTTGACTAAATAACACGAAAGCGCTCGGAGCAAATGTAAAGAGGCTTAGCAGAGCCTTTTCTGTTTTTTATATTTACAGAGAATGGAAAAACTGTTTACAGAGAAGTTTAAGTTTACAGAGAGCAAAAAAGAGGTTTACAAAGAATTCAAAGCATGCTACAATGTGTTTATGAGTAAAGGAGAAGATATTCAAAAGTTTATATTAGAAAATATATCATCTCACCCTGGGGATATAGGTGCTTTATTGTTGGAAAAATTTGATTTCTCTCGTCAGGCAGCTCATAAACATTTAGCAGAAGAAGTTAAAAAAGGAACAATTATCAGAACGGGCAACACAAGATGGACGCGTTATTTTCTCACTGAGGGGAATATTATTTATTTTACAGAGAAAATAAAACCTGGGCTAGCTGAGGATATAATGTGGTCTCAATACATCAAACCAATGACCTTAAGATTTCCTGAAAACATAAGGAAAATATTGAGCCATGGCTTTACGGAGATTTTTAATAATGCTATTGATCACTCTGGGGGAACTACTATTTTTTCGAAATTGGAAATAGATGACACGTGTCTCACGGTTACAATAATGGATAATGGTGTTGGCATCTTTAAGAAAATTCAGCAAGCTCTTAATCTTGATTCAATGAACGAATCGATACTACACCTTTCTAAGGGTAAATTTACAACTGATCCGACTAAACATTCAGGGGAAGGAATATTCTTCACTACAAGAATGTTTGATCAGTTTTCTATTTTATCTAGTAACACCTTCTATTCTTTTGAAAATGAGGATTGGTTTTTGTCTTCAGAAAAAACTGAAGATTTTGGACAAGGAACAATGATAACCATGAAGCTACGTTTGGATTCGACAAAAACGCCAAAGGAAATATTTGACCAATATGCGGACCAAGAAATTGGTTTCCATAAAACTATTGTTGCTGTAGCGCTCAGCTCCGATCCTAGCGATCCGCATGTTTCAAGGTCGCAAGCAAAAAGGCTTTTAATGGGTCTTGAAAAATTTAAAACGATAGTACTTAATTTTAAGGGAGTTGAATCAGTGGGGCAAGCGTTTGTGGATGAGATCTTCCGTGTTTTTCAGAATGAACATCCAAATATAAAAATTCACTATGTTAACGCCAGCGAGGATGTTGAATATATGATAAAGAGAGGCATCACAACAATAGTTTAATCAGGTTTCGTGTAAGTTCGAAATTTCTCTAGGACTCGGAGCAAGATATTTTGACTCTATCGATGAAAAAGGGTACACTTGATGCGCATTCAATCATTAAGTACGGTACCGGGGGAAAGGAGGCTGACTAGCACTGTCGTGAGCAGAACGGTATTTTTTCGGCTCAAGCCTGTGTTTATTAGCTCTTTTCGCTGGTCCGCAGAATAACTATGCAAGAGAAGAAATGGTCGCTGCAGTTGGGTGGTCGTGAGTTGACTATTGAGACAGGAACGCTCGCGCAGCAGGCGGGCGGATCAGCGACGGTCCGCTATGGCGATACCGTGGTACTCGGAACGGCGGTTATGACTAAGGAAATGTCTAAAATTACTGGATATTTCCCACTGATGGTGGATTATGAGGAGCGGTATTATGCCGCGGGAAAAATCAAGGGATCTCGTTTCATTAAGCGAGAGGGGCGTCCCTCGGATGACGCGATACTTTCGGGACGCGCGGTCGATCGAACCATTCGTCCATTGTTTGATAGTCGCATGCGCAATGAAGTGCAGGTGATCGTGACTACCTTGTCGTATGACGGAGAAAACGATCCTGATCTTGTGGCGATGATCGCGGCTTCAGCAGCATTGGCCTTATCCGATATTCCGTGGGATGGCCCGATTGGTGCTGTCCGAGTTGGTTTACAGGATGGTCAATTCGTACTCAATCCAACAACGGAAGAGCGAAAAACCAGCCGTCTCGATCTTTTACTTTCAGGTACCAAGGATAAAATCAATATGATTGAGGCCGGGGCGCAGGAAGTACCGGAGGCACAAATTGGTGAAGCACTCGTTTTCGGTTTTTCGGCTCTTCAGAAAATCGTACTGTTTCTCGAAGCTGCACGCAGGGAAGCCGGAAAAGAGAAGCGAGCGATAGCACTTCTGCGTGGTTCGGATGAGTTTGAAGCGGACATTCGTGCGTTTGTAACAAGCTTGGGCTTAGAAGTGGCTTTGTTTATGCAACCGAAACAAGCCATGGAAGCCAGGGTGGCTGAGATCAATGCGGAAGTCGACAAGTATGCACGTGACAAGTATCCAGATCAGAAATATCTGTCTGAATTGCTTTCGATCATTGTGGATGAAGTCTCGGATGAAGCGGTACATCGGAATATTTTAGAGAAAGGTGTCCGTCCGGATGGACGTTCGGTGACTGAGATTCGTCCGATCAGTTGTGCGGTGGGTGTTTTGCCTCGTACGCATGGAACCGGACTGTTTACTCGAGGCGAAACACAAGCGTTGACAGTGACGACACTCGGCGCTCCTGGCGATCAGATGGTGGTTGATACCATGGAGACGGATGAGAAAAAACATTACATGCATTTTTACAATTTTCCGCCGTACTCAGTTGGTGAAGTTCGTCCAATGCGAGGTCCCGGTCGACGAGAAGTGGGGCATGGTGCTTTGGCAGAGAAGGCGTTGATACCTGTTTTGCCAAGCAAAGAAGATTTTCCGTACACCATTTTGCTGGTTTCAGAAGTTCTTGGATCGAATGGTTCTTCTTCTATGGCTTCGACTTGCGGATCGACCCTCTCGCTTATGGATGCTGGTGTACCGATTAAAAAGCCGGTGGCCGGTATTGCAATGGGGATTATGACCGGAACAGATGATGCGCACGTGGTATTGTCTGATATCCAGGGACTTGAGGATCACTACGGTGATATGGACTTTAAAGTAGCTGGAACTAAAGACGGTATCACTGCTTTGCAGATGGATGTAAAAATTGATGGAGTGACACCAGGCATACTCAAAGGGGCACTTGCTCAGGCTAAGGAAGGTAGGCTCTTTATTATGGAGAAGATGTTAGCGACCTTGCCGCAACCACGGCTTGAAATGTCACCATATGCTCCGCGTATCATCACATTACATATCAATCCGGAAAAAATACGGGATGTCATTGGTCCTGGCGGTAAGATGATCAATCAGATTATTGATGAGACGGGCGTGTCTATTGATATAGAGGATGATGGTTCGGTGTTTATTACTTCGAGCGATGAGACCAGCGCTCAGAAAGCAGTGGAGTGGGTGATGAACATCACGCGTGAGGTGAAAGCAGGAGAATTATTCCAAGGGCGGATCACACGCATTATGAATTTTGGAGCTTTCGCGGAGGTTTTACCGAATCAGGAAGGACTGATTCATATTTCGGAACTTGCCGATCACCGCGTTGAGAAAGTGGAGGATGTCGTCAAGGTTGGGGATATCATATCGGTTATCGTGAAAGAGATCGATGCGCAGGGTCGTATCAATCTTTCCCGTAAACAGGCGTTGCGTCATATACCGGAAACGCAAGAAGTAGTATAAACGAAAGACTCATTTCGTCCTGTGGAATATAGTGTATACTAAGAGAGGATGTAAATCTTTTCTTTGTATTTTGTGAAACTTTATGGGACTTTTCAATTCTTCAAATAAGCAACAGAGCACAACCGGGATCCCGCCACAAGTCTTTGCACGTATTCAGGTGATGAATGACTATGTCTCTAGCCCGAATGTGACGGAAGAGAAACTCCGGGAAACCGTGAATGTCCCAAAGGGTGCGGCTGAGATACCTCATGGACCATTCGTGACGGATGCCTCAGGTGGCGGCATCGCACGAGTGGAGGAGCAGGTGGTGTCGAAGGCATCTGCCGAGTCAAGTCCATTTTTGCAGAATCTTTCTTCTCAGGAGCTGCTCGTATCTAAAAATAAGAAACCGAATGTCGAGGCTCCTTTGTTTCTTTCTGCACAAAATCAGAGCATGCCTTTCAATTTTGGTCAGACAAATAACGTACCTCAACCGCCTATTCCATCCGGAGGGAGCGAGCAGCTCGTGGTGAGTGATGTTGTTGAGCCGCCCCTGCTCGTTGTCCCACACAAGCGATCCTATTGGGTTTTTGTCATCTGGTTGTTTGTGTTCGCCTCGGCTTTAGTCGGAGCTTATTATTACCTGTACGTGTATTCTGTGATGCCGCTTACGATACCGATTGTCATCCCTCCTATCCAAACAGATCCAACCGATTTGGTGCCGCAGGAGTCGCAGACAGGCTTCTCTCTCACTTCACCAAATTATTTTCCACTGAATATTGAGACCGTGTTAGAGGCAGATGTCCGAACTCAGATACAAACTACGGGAGAACGTATCCAGCTCGCACAGATTTCACAACCAGTCGAGTTTCTCGTGACCGATCAGACAAATACCCCAATTGCTTTTTCTCGTTTTGTCATTTTGTCTGGTTTACAGCTGCCCGAAGATATCGTTAGTCTGACCGAAGAGCGCTTTTCACTGTTCATTTTCAGCGATCAGGGTCAGCAACATGTCGGACTGCGGGTTCAGCTCAAGCAAGCGGGTGATACTACGGTAGCAGCTTTCCGGAAGCTGGAGGGTGATTTCCCTGCTCTCTTCCAGCGTTTTCTGCTTGGTGCACAGGCATCACCATTGAAGAGAATTCCGTTCAAGCAATCAATACATAATGGCACCACTATTCGGTATGTGAATATACCTGGAGTGAAAGCTATGTCAGTTGACTATGCATTCGTAGGGAACGAATGGTATGTTGGAACAAGCAAGAATACACTCCGCGCTGTTTTGGATGCACGAAAAAAATAGGATATTTATTTTGTGGCGGAACAGAAGGTTTATTGTGTGATCAGAGGAAAAACATTTGCGAATCAATTTTGGAAAATATATTTTCTCGAAGAAACAAGAATGGCTTGAGTGAAAGGATAAGTGGTGTAGTGCGTTGACCAAGGTATTGAAAGTCGGTATAATGAAGTTGTACATTAAAAATCTATTCATCTTTCCCTCTTCAAGAGAACGCCTGTTCTTCTGAACAGTGTGAGGCTTCCCGTTCACAATTACCCCCTAATTGTGAGGGGAATCCTCACACTGTTCAAGTATCTGATACAACATATCAGATCGCTCCAACCTAACTGGAGACCAAAAATAAAAACAAAAAAAGGGAATCGGGCAAAATGAGTGCCGGACGCGTTCCGACCTTCCTCTTGCCCGAGAACCTGACCCTTCAAAAAGATAAAATCAGAAGGGATAAAACAAAGACACAAAAAAATAAAAGTTCTTTCAAAAAAACAAAGGCGTATGCCAGAGAATGGTGGAGAGGTATAAAGTATCTGAAAGTTGTTAGGCACAGATGCGATTCAAGCAAGTGCACACATTACACGAGTGTTACCTGGATAATTTTTTGCTTTTTCACCCAAAGCGATATTACCATCACACGTGTTGGCACATGCAGTCGGGCGCTTCACGTCATATATTTAATATTTGGACGCTTGAAGCGTCCGACACCAACAATGTTTTGAAGATCGAGAGATACGCGGATCACCTGTAGGGTGTTTTTTTATTTTTCAGTGGGGATTGGGCTCAGATAGAAGGATGATGGTAGAGTGTTGGGTAGGGTGTATCGGCGAGTATTAGGTGCTTTTTCAGAATATGACTACGTATGACCTTGTAAAACGTTTATTCTCCGTGAAGAGTCTCGGAACCCGTGGTGAGGAGCACGCTGTCGTATTTTTGCGGCGGCAGGGATACCAGATCGTGGAGAGAAACGTGAAAAACGCTTACGGATCACAACTGGGCGAAATCGATATTGTGGCTTTGGATGGGAATTGCGTGGTATTCGTAGAAGTGAAAACGCGTACGTCCGAAAGCGTGCCACTTCGGTTGGCGATATCAAGAGAGAAACTCCGTCGATTAGCGAGAATTGGTGAGTGGTATATGAAACGCGGCAAGCGGATAGAACAGGATTTTCGTTTTGATATGGTAGGCATCTTTGTTCCCCCAGAGGGAGAGCCTCATGTGACACATATTCAGGATATGTTCCTCTAGACCTATGTGGATTTGTTTGGTATACTTCGGGTACTCAAATTGGTAATGTTACGACTATGTCATTTGATACAGTTTTTCTAGATGAACAGAGGGTTGCATTGCAAGAAAAAAAAGCTCGACTGGAGGCAGGACTGGGTCGTTTCGCGCAGCGAGGAGCTACTTCGGGGGATTTTTCGACAAAGATGGAGGACTTAGGCGAAGGGGAAGACGAGCGGGTTCTCGAGGTGGAGGATTATGTGGATAATCTTGGGGTAGAAGCTACGCTGGAAGCCGAGTTGAAGGATGTCGTGGATGCTCTTGCCAAAATGGAGGCCGGTACATATGGTATCTGTGAAGTGACAGGACAAGAGATTCCCGCGGATCGGCTTCGGGCGTATCCGGCAGCAAGAACGGCAATTTAAGGGCGTTTCAAGACATATGCCGCAACGAATGATACCAGAGCGAGTGCGCTTTTTGGTATCTTTTTTACTTCTGGAAGCACTGATTCTGGTAGATCAGCTGAGTAAGGGCATAGCGACTGCGTTCTTTCCTGAGCGAGTGGTGTGTAACGCGATTGGGCCATGGGGTTTCCCTATACCGGCATCGATTTTATCGGTTTTGACCTTCGGTATCTTGATTCTTCTCATCGGTGTACAATGGAAGCGCAGAGTTTTCGATACCGCTTTTTTGTTGATTGTAGCCGGCGGAATCGGAAATTGGCTCGATCGGGTTCTGATCGGTTGCGTGACTGATTTTCTGGAGTTGCCGTTTTTTCCTGTGTTCAACTTAGCGGATGCTTCCCTGTCAGTGGGCTGTTTTTTGTGGGGAGTAGCTTGGTGGCAGGAACGACGGTTACGGGCTGAAAACTGAAAACGCTTTTTATTCTTTATGTCGTGTATACTGTATGCCTGCAACTGTCTATTCGGCAGCTACGGTTGGTTTGGATGGTGTTTTGGTGGAAGTTGAGGCGGATGTTTTGCGAGCTGGGTTGCATACATTCACCTTGGTTGGGCTGCCAGATGCCGCTATTCGTGAGGCGCGTGATCGTGTGAGCGCGGCTCTCAAGAACTGTGGCTTTGAACCACCGCATCATAGTGGTCGGGTGACGGTGAATCTCGCACCGGCGGATCTGCAAAAAAATTCTCCGATGTATGATATGCCGATTGCATTGGCTTTTCTTAAGGCGACCGGGCAGTTGCATTTTGATTCGGCACGAAAAATGTTTGTTGGAGAACTCTCGCTTGACGGTTCGGTACGCCGGGTTTCTGGAGTACTTTCGGCTACCTTATTCGCAAAAGAACAGGGATGCACTGAAATCTACGTGCCACAAGAGAATGCATGTGAAGCAGCCTTAGTACACGGTATTCGAGTCATTCCGGTTCCGAACTTGCTCATGCTCGCCAAGCATCTTCGTGGCGATGTGCTGTTGAAAGATTTTCAGACGAAAGAGAAAACATTTATTCGGAAAGACTCAATTCATGATTTTAAATATATTCGTGGGCAAGAGCATGCCAAGCGAGCCTTGGAGATTGCGGCTGCCGGTGGGCATAATGTGCTTTTTGTCGGACCGCCGGGGAGCGGAAAGACTTTATTAGCGCGAGCGATGCCATCACTGCTTCCCGAATTAGATTTTGAAGAGCGCTTGGAGGTGACGAAGATTTATTCGGTGGCCGGACGCACACATCGTGCCGAAGACCTCATCCGTGAACAACCGTTTCGCGCACCGCATCATACAGCCAGTGCGGCATCATTGATTGGTGGTGGAAGTTTGCCTAAGCCTGGAGAAATCAGTTTAGCCCATCGCGGCGTGCTTTTTTTGGACGAGTTTGCCGAGTTTCCACGTACTGTATTGGAGAATTTGCGGGAACCGCTGGAAGAAGGAGTGGTGAGGGTATCGCGGGTACGTGGCTCGCTCGTATTCCCTGCGCGATTTTTATTAGTGGCAGCTATGAATCCTTGCCCCTGTGGTTATGCTGGCGATCCGGAACGTGCATGTTCGTGCGCGCCGTATCAGGTATTGCAGTACACGCGGAAAATTTCGGGGCCCATACTTGATCGAATTGATTTGCATATCGATGTGCCACGAGTCAAGCTTGAAAAGCTGCAAGGATCCTTTGACGGCGCCGAGTCAAGCGAACAAGTGCGAGCGAGAGTGGTGTTGGCGCGTAAACGACAGCTTGAGCGAATGCAGGAATGGCAGAAGAGAACGAATGCTGAGATGGACGCTCGGTTATTGGAGCGTTTCTGCGCCCTCGATGACGCAGTACAGGCTTTTTTGCTTCAGGTCGCACAGAGTTTTCAGCTTTCGGCGCGAGGGTACAGTCGAGTGCTTAAGGTTGCGAGAACTATTGCGGACTTGGCTGGCGAGGAGCGTATTGGTCTGCATCACGTGACTGAGGCTGTGTCGTATCGCCTCCGGACAGGGTTATGAAGAGGGTGATCCTCACCGTTTTGTTCAGTGTGTCTATCGTGGTTCTTGTGTTCCTCTTTCATAGACCAGAGCAGACTTTCGATATGGGCGCGCGAAAGAATCTTGTGGTGTATGACGGGGATTTTTCTTTTTCCGTTCTTCGTGTTCAGGCCAGTACGGTAGGTGAGGCACTGGAATACGCTGGTTTTTACGTCGAAGAGGGTGACAGCGTATTTCCTGTGGTTGAGACAACTCTGTTTTCGGGCACTGTGGTTCGTATCACTCGCGCGCATCATATTACGGTGGCTGTGGATGGTGAGACACGGCTCTTGGTGACTCAGGCCACACAGGTAGAGTCAGCCTTGGCGGAATCGGGTATCGTGCTTGATGAAGATGATATAGTCAAGCCGGGGCGAGAGGCGTTTGTATCGGATCAGATGAAGGTGATAGTGACACGGGTGGTTATTCGAGAGGAAACGAAAGAGATCGCAATTCCTTTTGAGACAAGAGTGACTGAAGATGCTACACTTTCTTGGCGGAAAAAGGTGACGACCCAGAAAGGGGAAAAGGGCATCAAAATGACCGCCTATCGCATAGCGTATCATGATGATAAGGAGGTGAGTCGCCGAGTACTCAAAACGGATGTGACCAAGGCTCCGGTTGCGGAGGTAGTCACCCACGGAACCCGTGTGGAAACAGGAAAAAGCCATCGGGGAATCGCTTCGTGGTATGCGTTTACCGGGACATTGTCGGCAGCCAATCCGTGGCTCCCTATTGGGAGTTATGTTCGGGTGACAAATATGGAAAACGGCAAAACCGTGATTGTGAGAATCAATGATCGTGGACCGTTTGCGCCTGGACGCATTATTGATTTAGACAAGGTGGCATTCGCAAAAATTGCTTCGATTGGGGATGGAGTGATCAATGTCAAAATGGAGGAGATTACAAATTAGTATAAAGACGCTGTAAAAAATAGATTTTTTCAGTTTGTATGGAAAAGATGAAGGCGAAGAAAACATTGGGGCAGCATTTTCTGTGTGACCACTTTATTATTGAACGTATTGTAACGACGGCTCAGGTGCAGCCGACTGACCATATTTTGGAAATTGGTCCAGGGACGGGTATATTGACCGAGGCTCTGGCAAAAACAGGCGCGCAAGTATTAGCTGTCGAGCTTGATTCGGAGCTGGTGAGCAATTTGAATATGCGTTTTGTCGCGTCGGAAAACGTTTCGATCGTGGAAGGCAATATTTTGGATATACATTTAGAAGAGTGGCTGAAGAGCTTGGGATATGCGCATCAAGGGTATAAAGTGGTAGCCAACATTCCTTATTATATTACCGCACCGATTATTCGCTCTCTCTTGTCACTTGCATCTCAGCCGAGCATGATCGTACTTATGGTGCAGGACGAGGTAGCGGATCGGTTAGCGGCACAGCCGGGGAGCATGTCGGTGCTTTCGGTGATGGCGCAGTATTATTCGGAGGTTGAAAAGTGTTTTGTGGTGTCGCGCAACGCTTTCGATCCGGTTCCGTTGGTAGAAAGCGCGGTGATTCGTTTCGTCCCAAACCGACGTTTTGACACACAGGGTGATCGACGCTTGTTCCGAGTGGTGAAAGCTGGATTTTCGGCTCGCCGAAAGACTCTAGCGAACAATGTAACGAATGCGTTTCATATTGAACGCACTACTATCGAACAGATATTAGCGACTCTTCAACTTTCGCCGATGATTCGCGCTCAGGAGCTGTCCATTGCGGAGTGGCAGGCATTATCCCAAGCGATTTTTGAGCAGCGAATAAGTGATACAGAGGGACGCACGCTAGATGATGAGCCACCACAGTATGCATCCGTACCCGGTAATCAGGCTTAATAGATACCACGGTAAGCGAGTATAGGAGCACCATGGATGTTGTGTGCGGGCTATTTGTATGATACCGAAACTGGCACTTCCGAAAATGAGTGCCGAGAAGAAGGCGGTGTAGAGATGAAGAGTGAAGACACTCATGATGAAGAGGAGGAAAAAAATGCTGCCGAATACGAGTCGTGCTCGTTCTTCGCCGAGGAGTACGGGAAAAGTCAGGACATGATCAGAGCGATCACCCGCGATGTCTTTAAAATCTTTGATCGGAAGCGCGAGTGTGTATGCGAGGAACAAGAAAATCAGAATCGTGGGCGGGAGTAGGGAAAAGGTGTGTTGAGGTGAAATGAGCATGAAACCAATCAGTAGAATGAGTATACCGTCTATCCCAGCCAGAAATGTTGCGAGTACGGGTACGCGTTTGAGGCGAAATGGCGGGGCTGAGTAGATCCAGGCAATGGCTTGATACAGGATAAGGATAAGCGTGGCGGAAAAGTTGACAAGAGCGGCAAGGAAGATTGAGGCAAAAAAGAGGAGCCAGCCAATGGTTCGGTAAGTGAGCGGGTCGATGGTTTTGGAAATAAGGGGGCGATTCGGGTTGGTTTGCTCGTCGATTGTGATATCGAAACAGTCGTTTACGATAACCGAGGCGAACCAGGCGCATTCGACTGCGGATACTAGAATGAATATGGAGAGGAAGTGAAAGTGGCTCCAGAGAACGGTGGGTGTAGCAAAATGCCAGGCAAGTAGCCCGCCAAGAAACAGGAGTCCACCGTGATAGAAGACTTGTGGCCAACGGGCATTGCGGAAGAGAGCACGGAAGAGCGGACGAAAAAAGTAGAATATCAAGACTGGGAGAGCGATAATGAGTAAGCTGGCGTACCAGAGACTCATTTTTATATTGAGAGTCGAGCGGATATCAAGTCCGTGTTGAGAGAAGAGTTCAGTGGGACTCAGGAAAAGTCCCGCGATATCGGAAGCAG
>CAYRWQ010000021.1:0-2667 GCA_964428075.1 uncultured Bdellovibrionales bacterium | reverse complement strand
AGGGATGATACACCGGTAAAGCGTACAATGGGGAGGAGACACAAGAAGGCAAAGAGAAAGAACAGGAATGTATGAGCGAATTCAAAAAACAAAAATGAGAATGATTGAGATTCGAAGGATCCAAGAGCGCTTTCGATACCGATACGGAAGAGAATAAGCGCAAGGAACGTGGTACAGAAAAGCGGCAGCGAAAATGGCTGTTTCTCGATAATGATGACGATTTTTTTGAGCAAGCGGAGCATAGGCATGGGTATTGTATCTGGAATGTCTACCGCTTGGCAATGGCTGAAAAGAGACTATTCTCTCTCGCGCAATTGATATGCGCGGGCGGTGCTGGTACAATGTTATAGTCTGTCCGGCGATCGGGCATCTTTTTTATTTTTTTATGAGTGTGTATGCGTTTCTGGGAATCTGGTTTGAATACAGAGCAGATGAAGGCGGTACTCCAGACCGAGGGTCCAGTTTTGATTTTAGCTGGTGCTGGTTCTGGTAAGACCAAGACCTTGACCCATCGCATTGCGTATTTGCTGGCAGAAAAGCATGTGCCACCTGAACAGATTTTGGCGGTGACGTTTACGAATAAGGCGGCCGGTGAAATGAAAGAGCGGATTATGGCGCTTTTGGCTCAGAGCGAAACACAGCGACTTCGTGTGCCGCCATATTTAGGTACGTTTCATAGTCTGTGCTCGCGCATACTCCGTCGGGATATCGGATCACTTGGGTATTCATCGAATTTTCAGGTACTGGATGCGCAAGATCAGCAGACGATGACTAAGAAAATTATGAAAGAGCTCGAGATGGACCCGGAGCAGATGAAGCCGCGCTCGTTGATGGAGGCCGTGTCTCGTGCCAAGAATCAGATGCTCTCACCAGCTCAGTTTTCGCTGGGTGCGAGCAATTACTATGAGGAGCTGGTCGCAAAGTTCTATGAACGTTACCAGCGAGAGCTTGAAAAAAATCAGGCGTTAGATTTTGACGATTTGATTCGTTTGACGGTTGAGCTCTTGGAAAAGCATCCGGGAGTACGTGAGTGGTATCAGACGCAGTTCCGTTATGTCATGGTAGATGAATATCAGGATACGAATTTTTTGCAGTATCGTTTAGTGACGGCGCTTTCCGGGAAACACAAGAATGTTTTTGTGATCGGTGATGACTATCAGTCGATTTATGGATGGCGACAAGCGGATATTCGAAACATTCTCGAATTTGAAAAGGATTATCCAGAGGCGGTGGTCATCACGTTGGATCGAAATTACCGCTCAACCCAGGTGATCCTCGATGCCGCACAGGGTATTATCGACCATAACGCGCATCAGCGTCACAAAAAGTTATGGACTGATCTCAAAATCGGTGAACTGATTACTTTGTGTCCGACTCAGGACGAAGAATCGGAAGCGCGTTTTGTGGCTGAGACTATTGAACGCGAGATTACCGGAAAAGGCCGGCACCCTCATGACTTCGCTATCCTGTATCGTACCAATGCTCAATCGCGCATCATTGAAGAGATGCTGTTGCGGCGCTCGGTGAGCTATCGTGTTGTGGGTGGACTCAAGTTTTATCAACGGAAAGAAGTGAAAGACGTGATTGCTTATTTACGCTTGCTTTCGAATCCGTTTGATAGTCTAGCTCTTGAGCGGGTGGCTAATGTGCCACAGCGCGGTATTGGTGACACTACTCTCGAACGTTGGCAGGCGGTGGCACGTGAGCAGGGACGTAATCCGCTTTCGGTGGCCGCCAAGCTGACATCGGAGAATTCAAGTTTGCGGGAAGGGAAAATCAAGGTGATTCAGGGTTTTGCCGATCTTTTCGCTCGTTGGCAGGCATATATCGAACACACCGAAGGCTTGTTTTTTTCCGCGTTATTGCAGAAATTAGCCGCTGAAAGTGGTTTACTGAAAAGTTTTGAGGAGGATGGGAAACAGGAGGCCTTAGCACGGGTTGAGAATGTGCAAGAATTGTTTTCGGTAGCGCAGAAGTACGATGCGATGAGTGTAGCAGAAGCCTTACCACAGTTTTTGGAAGAGGTTTCGCTCGCTTCTGATACTGATGAACTCGGACAGGAAGGAGTGCAACTCATGACGGTACATAGCGCGAAGGGACTTGAATTTCCAGTCGTGTTTATCGTTGGTCTTGAAGAGGGGGTATTTCCTCATTCGCGGAGCCATGTCTCTCCATCGGAGTTAGAGGAAGAACGTCGATTGATGTATGTTGGACTCACTCGTGCGAAAGAGAAAGCATATTTATTGTATGCCGAACAGCGCATGATTTTTGGTTCGACTCAGGTCAATCCACCGTCGCGTTTTCTCTCCGAGATTCCTTCGGAGTTGGTGGAAGAGCAGGCTATGATGGGTGGCGGCATGCTAGAGAAGCGTGTCTCGGGCACTCAAGTGCGCCATCAAGTCACTTCGATGCCGAAAAAAAAGGTGCACGTACCAGAGACGAGTCCATCGAATATGAAGCCGCTCCAAGTGGGTGAAGTACGGCCGGGTGATATGGTATCGCATCCACAATTTGGTTCAGGACTTATTGTTTCGGTCGCAGGTACTCTCGCTACCATTGCCTTCAAACGTGCTGGTGTCAAAAAAATGATGCTTGGTGTGGCACCTTTGATCCGTGGCTAATCGCTGACAGTAAGCACGCTGGAGGAAGTTTCTTTCTGCGGTGTTT
>CAYRWQ010000020.1:8016-14584 GCA_964428075.1 uncultured Bdellovibrionales bacterium | reverse complement strand
GCCGTTGTAGCTCAGTTGGTAGAGCACGTCCTTGGTAAGGACGAGGTCACCAGTTCAATCCTGGTCAACGGCTCATCATTGTCGAGCGAGTTGTTTTCTATGAGGAAAGTGCGTGTGAATCTGGTTGAGTATGTCTGGGCCAGACCTCTTATTTTCGGAAAAGGGCATCGTGACGGGTGACGATTGTGTTATTGCTATGAACAAACATGGGAAGCATCACAGGCGTTTTCGGGAAATTATTTCGCGCTTTTTATACGTGTACCTTTTTAAGCCGATTGTGTTTCAGATTGATCCAGAAAAGATACATGATGCGATGATTTCGTTTGGTGAGTCGCTGGGACGGTATGTTTTTGCAAGAAAGTTTATTGCCTTTTTGTTTGACTATCAGCATCCGAGTTTGGCTCAGAAGATACGGGGGATTGATTTTCGGAATCCGATTGGACTATCGGGCGGATTTGATAAGAATGGGAGGTTGACGGATATCTTACCGGCAGTTGGTTTTGGTTTCATGGAATTTGGATCAATCACGGGAATGAGATGTGAAGGGAACGTAAAGCCACGCATGTGGCGTTTGAAAAAATCTCAGAGCTTATTAGTGCATTATGGCTTGAATAATCTCGGTGCCTATGCGGTAGCGAAGAGATTGCGCGGGAAACAGTTCCTCATTCCTGTCGGTATTAATATTGCCAAAACGAACAATCGGAAAACAGTTGAGAAGGAAGCAGGTACTGATGATTACCTACGTGCGTATCGGGATATGCGCGTGGTCGGGTCATACGTGACCATTAATATCAGTTGTCCAAATGCGTATGGCGGCTGTCCTTTCACCGACAAAGGGAACCTTGAGTATCTCTTAACTAAGATTACGGCGCTGCCTAAGGCTAAGCCGATCTTTATTAAGCTTTCTCCAGATCTGAGTGAGCAAGAGATAGATGACATCATTCTTCTTGCTCGACGGTTCAGGCTTGATGGTTTCGTTTGCTCCAATTTGACTAAGTCGCGGCAGAATTCGAGGATCTTGGACAGAGGATTTCCTGAGTATGGCGGTATGAGTGGTAAGGTGGTTGAGAACCTCTCAGATCAGTTGATCGAATACGTGTATCGGAAGGCTGGTACTGAGTTTGTGATCATCGGGGTTGGGGGAGTTTTTTCGGCTGAAGATGCGTATCGAAAAATCCGTAAAGGTGCTTCGTTAGTTCAACTTATTACAGGTATGGTTTTCGAGGGGCCACAGCTGATTGGCGCGATCAATTATGGTTTGGTTGGCATGTTGCAGAGAGACGGATATAAGCATATCGGAGAGGCAGTTGGAGCAGACATACGACAGTAGCTGTACTCTCAATACTATCCTAAAAACGCGTGGTACTCGTGTGCGAGACACTTGGTGTTTTTGGTGCAGCAGATGGAGGAGAGCGAAGTGGAGCATAATATTTTTTGGATACTTCGGAATAATAGGAAAACGAAGCTGGGTAACCAGGTCAGGTTTTGAAAAAAATGAACAGAAGCGGTATACTAGAGTGGTAATCATTTTTTGACATGAATGCTTATGGCTGTTGAACTGACCGAGTTAAATTTTGAAGTGGAAGTTTTGAAAAGTGATAAACCAGTGTTGGTTGATTTTTGGGCACCTTGGTGTGGGCCGTGCCAAATGATGGGTCCGGTGATTGATGAGCTTTCGAAAGAACTCTCGACCGGTAAAGTGTGTAAGTTGAACGTGGATGAGTATCCTGCAGTCGCCCAAAAATACGGTATTATGTCCATTCCAGCTCTGAAGATTTTTAAGGGAGGACAGGTGGTGAAGGATTTCGTCGGTGTCCAATCGAAGGACAAGTTAAAAACAGAATTGGCTACGGCGTAGCCTGTCGTTCTGTGTTGAGCCTGTCTGCATGTCGCGGTGGCAGGGACTACTCTAAACATAAACATCAATATGAAAATTTATCGGGGCCGAATTGATCTTGAAAGTAAAACTCAGATTCAATTCATGGATATTACCGATCGGGTTCAGGAGGTGATTGATCGTTCTGGCGTGCGGGAGGGTCAAGTGCTGGTGTATGCGCCGCATACTACCATGGGTATCACTATCAATCACAATGAATCAATGCTTTTGCAGGACTTGATGCGTGTTTTCTACAGACTGGTCCCTGTGGATGATCAGTATTCCCACGATCTCTTCGAATTGAAGCGTGATAGCACATCGGATGGACGCAGTAATGGGCACTCTCATTGCAAAGCGATTCTGCTCGGAAGTAGTGAGACGATACCAGTTGAGAAGGGTAGGATGCTTTTGTCTGAGCGGCAGAATGTGTTTGCGGTTGACTTCGATGGTTCCCGGAAACGCGATGTGATGGTACAGGTTATCGGAATCTAAATCCTGCCGCGCATATGATTCCTTTAGTTGAGATGCTGCAACAAAACGGGTACTTGCGGTCGGAGCGCCTCGTGAGTGCTTTCGAATCCGTTTCGCGATCCGAGTTCGTGCCAGTGGAGTTTGAAGATGAATCGGAAGCGGATATTCCATTGCCGATTGGACATGGTCAGATGGGGCCACAACCAAGCCTGGTGGCCATTATGCTTGAATTACTTGAAATCAAGGATGGTCAGCATGTATTGGTTATTGGCAGTGGATCAGGGTGGGTGACGGGACTTGTGGCTTATATGGTAGGTGAACAAGGGAAAGTGATAGCGTTTGAACGTTTAGAAGAGTTATACATATGGGGGCAAAAAAATCTTGAAAAATTTAATTTTATTACCAGCGGGCGTGCCGAGTGTCTTGTCGGTGAAGGCGAAGAAGGATACCCAGAAGGAGCTCCTTTTGATCGAATACTCGTGTTGGCTTCGGTGGACAGTATACCGATAGTGTTTCGTCAACAATTGGTATTGTCCGGGAAAATAGTAGCACCGATTCGGAATCATCTTTGTTATTTTGAGAAGCGCAGCGAAGGAGAGTTGTATAAAGAGGAGTTTCCTGGGTTTATTTTCGTACCACTGATTCTAAAGTCATTTTGAGCATTGTGCCGTGTGGTATGGTGGGGGAGTGATGACTTGTTCGTTTCGCATATTGTCCATTGATTTTGTCTTTTGGTTTTTTTGTGAGAGATTGTGTGTGTTGTCGTTAAATTGTTTTAAGTAATTTTCTTCGTATGCGTTTTTTCCTGCTCACATTCTTTTTCATATTAGCAGTGACGAGTGTCGCTACATTGGCTCTACTTGAATATTGGTCAGGACAATCTGGTTCATCGGATATTGCCCAACGGGTTTTTGTGGTACAACAAGGTGAGAACGCTTGGGTAGTGTCGAAGCGCTTAGAAGAGGATCGGTTGATACGGAATCGATTTGGTTTCTTGTATGCTTTGGCTCGGTTGAAAAAATTGGATGGTGGATTAGTAGCTGGTGAGTATCTCTTGCCCGCCTCGCTTTCGGCTCGAGAAATAGCCCTGCGGATCTCAACTGGACAGGCGCTGTCACAGGATATCAAAATCACCTTTCCTGAAGGTTTTACTGCAGCGCAGATGGCGAATCGATTGACCGAGGCTGGTTTACCAGGAGAGGAGTTCCTGAGATTGGTTCGACAGCCATCGGGTGTGTGGCGCGCCGAGTTTCCATTTCTAAAAACGGTACCATATGCGTCTGGTTTGGAAGGGTTTCTTTTTCCTGATACCTATCGTTTTGACCGGCAAGCGAACGCGGAGACTATCGTTTCTACCTTACTTGAGACTTTTTTGGAAAAAGCCTGGCCATTACTTGATGCCAAGAGCACTGCTCCTTTTGATACTGTCATACTGTCGAGTATTGTAGAGACCGAAGTACGCAGCGATTATGATCGCGCTCTGGTGGCAGACTTGTTTCTGCGACGTTTAGCCGCTCGTCATTCGCTTGAAAGTGACGCGACGGTCAAATATATTCTTGGTGTGAACAAAGTTCAACATTCTTTTGAAGAGACGCGGACCGACTCCCCATACAATACATATATCAACAAGGGATTACCGCCTGGACCGATTTCGAACCCTGGTCTTTCTGCGATTCGTGCAACACTTACGCCGATACAGAGTAATGCCTTCTATTTTTTGAGTGATCCTGTCACCGGCGAAACTGTGTTTTCAAAGACATTTGAAGAACATGTGCGTAATAAGAGAGCTCATGGTCTCTAAGGCACTGTAGTAACCCACGTCTGTGTTTGCTTGGGTTCCGTGTAGGTGTGTGTTTCTCATATATTCTTATGCAGTGGACTTCTCGGAAAAAATTTGCAGTTGGGCATATTGTGTTATTGGGCATTTTCTCAGTCTTTTTTTGGCGTTATCTTGAGGAGGTTTTGATGTTTCCTGAAATCATATCCTTGATCATGATAGCGTTGTCGATATCCGGGATATTTGTGTGGATACTCTTGGGATTCATTCTATGGCAGGAATGGCAGATGAAGGTCGGAGGGATATTTGTGCTGGTCGCGCCACTTGTTTTCCAAGAATGGGATGTTTGGGTCTTGTTAGCATCATCTGTTGCTGGCGGACTTTTCTTTCTCGCGGCAAGATTGGTGCAACGAGAAGCGGAAGATCGGTTAAGGTTCTCTCCTCCGCGCATACTTGCGGTAGCTAAATCTATAAGTATATGTGCGTTTTCGTTACTTCTGTCCTCTGTATATTTCACATCAATTCAGACAGTATCTTGGGAGGATATCGTTCCGAGATTTCGGTTTGGGAATGAATCTATTCAGACACTGTTACGATGGGGCGGTATTGTACAGCCGGAAATGGCGGTGTTAGGGGAAGAAAACTGGACGGTTGATGCGTATCTTCGTTCTATCAGTCAGGTAGAATTGTTAAAGACAGATGTGCCAAATCAGGTTTCGGAGTTTCCTCGTCAGTTTGATTCTCTGCCGATTCAGGGTATGAGTGCGGAGTTTTCTAGGGACACGTCCATTTCGGCACAAAGCGTTGCGGAAGAATACACGATGATGACTGGGCGTAAGCAGCTGAGCGAACTGGCCGGGAGGCCGGTGGATGGTGAAGAGCGTCTTTCTGATCTTTTCGCTGAGATTCTGCAGAATAAATTGTTCGCTATCTTTGAAGGGAGTCGTGTCCGCGAACACGTCTCTGACCGCATGCTCCCTGTGCTCATGGCAACTCTCTTTTTCTTGACTGTGTGGCCGATTGGTGTACTCCTCTTCTCTTTGTGGAGTGGCACAACGGCGCTTTTAATTACTATATTTCGTTCTGCGCGATGGATAATAGTGACAGAACAACCGGGTATTCAGGAGCGAATCGCGGAATGAATCTGAACACGGCGTAGAAAGAGAACAGGTCTAGTGCTTGTGGTGTCGTGTTGTGCTATTATATTTTGGCAGGGGATCTGTATTGAATACGCGTTAGCACTCAAAAAGAGAGATTGCTAATTTTTTTGTTCTTCGGTATACTGGCTTGTGAATTCTTGACGAAAAAACTGGTTATGGCAAAGAATTATTATGACATTCTTGGGGTTTCAAAGAACGCTTCACAGGATGAAATTAAGAAGGCATTTCGGAAATTGGCACATAAATACCATCCGGACAAGGAGGGCGGAGACGAGTCACGCTTTAAGGAAATGAATGAGGCGTATGGTGTCCTGTCGGATACAGAGAAACGGGCGCAGTATGACCGTTTCGGTCAAACATTCCAGGGGAATACGGGTGGTGGTGGATCGGCTCCTGGCTGGGATTTTAGTCAATTTGGTGGTAATGGGGGCAATGTTAAATTTGATTTTGGCGAGGGTTTCGAGGATATCTTTTCGGGCGTGTTTGGTGGCGCTAGTCATGGAGGAAATCGTGCGAAGCAGGGTTCAGATATTCAGGTAGATGTTGAGATCACATTTGAAGAAATGGTGACTGGTGTAGAGAAATCGGTGTCTCTCCGTAAGCTTTCGGTGTGCGAACGGTGTCGAGGAACCGGAGGGAAACCTGGTGCACGTGAGGATACCTGCACGCATTGTCGTGGTAGCGGGAGAATTCAGAAACAGGTACAGAGTATTTTTGGGGTGATGGCACAAGTAGTGATGTGTGATTCCTGTCATGGACGAGGAAAAACATACGTAGAAATATGCGATGAATGTCGTGGAGCTGGTCGGACACAACGAGCTGAGACATTGGCAATTGGCATTCCGGCTGGCGTACAGGATGGACAGGCTGTTATTTTGGAGGGTCGTGGAGCCGCCGGAGAATATGGTGCTCGCGCTGGTGATCTTTTTGCGGTGGTGCATGTCAAGCCGCACGCGGAGTGGAGGCGACAAGGGGATGATATACATTCGACAGTCGGAGTACATTATGCGCAGGTGGTGTTAGGTGATAAAGTGGCTGTTCGGACTGTCGAAGGGCCAGTGACCATGAAAATACCTGCTGGCACACAACCAGGAGAAGTGTTTCGGATCAGAAACAAGGGAGTACCACATGCGGGTCGTTACGGTCGCGGGGATCACTTGGTGATGATTAACCTGATCGTTCCCAAGAAAGTGTCTACAGAAGAAAAGAAACTTATTGAACGATTGGCTGATTTGCATCAATCAGTTTCGTGAACGTAAGTGGGAGGTCTGTTCTCTATTCGTT
>CAYRWQ010000020.1:0-7916 GCA_964428075.1 uncultured Bdellovibrionales bacterium | reverse complement strand
GTTCTCTATTCGTTTGTGCGAATACAGTACTCAAAACCTGTGTAAAAACATGGGAGTGGTTTTTGTATTGGCGCCAGACTGTGGATTGATGTGGAATATCAACAAGCACGTCATTTTGAGTTCATAACAGTCTATTTGGATCTTTTTCCGACGTGATGATCTGTTGAGCCTCTTTGGTATGCCTTGTATCTGCTCTGAACGATGGAAGCACAATATCGCCGGCGACTTTGCCTATTCGTCGTATCAGTGTTGACGGCGAGTGGTTGGGTGGAGTAGAATGGGGACAAAGGTTATTAAAGTGTTGGAAAGTGGGGAAATAGTGATTTATGGTTTAGAGTTTCGCAACGTATGTTCATCGGCGAATATTCCCATTCTGTAGATTTGAAGAAGCGACTGGCTTTGCCTGCGAGGTTTCGTGGGGAACTCGGGAGTCGAGTGGTAGTGACGCGCGGACTAGACGGCTGTCTGTTTGTCTATCCGATGAAGGTGTGGGAGGAAATTGCAGGGAAGCTTGGTAGCTTGCCAGTTGGTGAGAGCGGGACGCGGAGTTTTATCCGGCTGATGCTTGCCGGTGCGGTGGACACCGAATTGGATAGTCAGGGGCGGGTGCTTTTGCCAGAATACTTGAAAAATGATGCAGGGCTGAAGAAAGACGTGGTGGTGGTTGGTGTGTACAACCGGCTTGAAGTATGGGATCAGGATGTCTGGAGAGAGTACAAAATGAATGCAGAAAAGCATACGAGCACCGTTGCTGAAGAGTTAGGAAAACTTGGGGTGTATTAGAGAGTTTCAGTTTTGAGCGTGCAATTTTCAGATAGAGATAGGATGAAAATTGTAAGCTGAAAATTGGAAAGTCATGGAAGCGTATGGATGAGACGAGACATAAGCCAGTTCTTTGGCAAACAGTATTACAGGTGTTGCGCGTAGTAGAGGGGGAAACAGTCATTGACGCAACGCTCGGAGGTGGTGGTCACACACTGCTTTTTCAGCGTGCGGTAGGTGTGACCGGCCAAGTCTTGTCTCTTGATACTGATCAAGTGGCAATCGACCGTTTTCTGCATCGTACGCAAAATGATGCAAGTCTTACGGAAGTCATGTCGAAGAAGAGACTGGTTCTGGTGCATGCGAACTTCGCAAATCTCGCGCAAGCGATGGAGAGGGTTGGACTGACCCACGCCAATGTGATTTTTGCGGATCTCGGCTATTCGTCAGACCAGATTGAAGACGGCGATCGAGGCTTTTCATTTCTCTGGGATGGGCCGCTCGATATGCGTCTGAATCAGGAGACAACCGAAACAGCGGCACACATCGTTAATACTTGGTCTGAGATGGATCTGATGCGACTCTTTCGAGAGAAAGGCGATGAAGAATGTGCGAGTAGTATCGCGCGTATGATTGTACAGGTGAGGAGTGAACGACCACTTATGACGACCTTTGAGCTTTCGGAAGTGATCGTACGGGCAATACCGGTGCGGATTCGATCGAAACGGAAGATTCATCCAGCAACCAAGGTGTTTCAGGCGTTGCGAATTGCAGTGAATGACGAGTATGCCAACCTGGAGTCTTTCTTGGAGCAATCGGTGGAGTGTCTGGCACCAGGCGGGCGTTTGGGGGTTATGAGTTTCCATTCGGGTGAGGATCGTATCGTTAAGCAGTTTTTCCGACGCATGATGCGTGGTTGTCAGTGCCCGTCAGAATTTCCAGTCTGTGTGTGTCACCAGCGACCGAAGCTGAAACGCGGGACGAGAGATGTCATAGTACCGAGTGAGCAAGAGATATCTGAAAATCCTCGGGCTCGGAGTGCCAAATTACGTTGCACGGAGAAACTTTGAAACGTGCCCGTATCAGAGAGATAGGCCGAGTTCTGGACAAAAAATAAAAAAAATACAATATGTCAGCGTTCGTATTACATTCGAGGAAGACCAAAATGGAATCACCCGAATCTTCTTCGGGTCGATCGGGTTTTTTTCAGACCGATATTTCTTTTTCTCTCCTTTTCTTTTTTGTGGGGGTGCTTGGAATGCACATTTATTCAGTGAATAGCAACGCAGTACAGGGCTATCGGTTGCATTCTCTAGAAAATGAGATTGCGGCCAAAGAGGAAGAGAATGCACGTTTGAAAATACAAGAAGCTGATGCAAAATCTTTTCAGCGCATCGAGGCGGCGAGTGCATCACTCGAGCTGGATTTGGCTGTTGTGTCACAGTATTTTGAAGAACGAGACATTGTTGCAACGCGATGATTCTCACAGAGCCTCTCTTTTGGAGTGAAAACCCTGCAGTGAAGTTTGATGAAACTGGAATGGATCAAGTTGGGAAATTTTTTTGGGATTTCCGAAAGAGTATATCTTGACGCGGGATCCGACAGGTTGTTTGTAACAAGCTTTCGGGAGGCATATGCGTATCTTGGATACAAAAAGAGTCAAGGTGAAAGATGGCAGATCGTTGCTCCGCATCACTGTTGTTTTTGGGATGTTTTGTTTTTTTGGTAGCGTGTTGTTATGGAAACTGTATGGTATTCAAGTGCGCGATCATGAGCATTGGAATGAACTGGCGCGGGATCAGCGCTTGTCTACCATAAACATGAAGGCTGAGCGAGGAAACATTTTCTTGCACGATCATGATGGACTGTATCCACTGGCAGTGAATCGAGAGTACATGATGGCGTATGTGGTACCACGCTTGGTGGATGACACCGCGCTCGTTGCGCGCCAACTTTCGCAGGCTCTGGCCGTAGACGAAGAGATTATTCTCCGCAAGTTATCCGATCAGAATGATCCTTTTGAAATTATTAAACGCCGACTGAACGACGAGGAGGTGACACGAGTTCAAGATTTGAAGTTGCGAGGCGTGGCACTTTTGGGAGAAAAATACCGCTATTATCCGGCAGGGAGTTTAGCATCGCATGTAGTCGGTTTTACCAGTCTTGGTGAACGGGGTGGCGCCGGCGGTTATGGTATTGAGGCAGCATTTGATGGGGAACTCAGAGGGGCGTCGACACATGCGAAAGAAGAAGAACGTGATGCTGGCGGGCGTTGGATATCACTTTCGAGTGCTCGGGATGACATGCCTGAGCAGGGGGATGTCTTAACCCTCACTCTTGATCGTGTGATTCAACACGAGACGGAGAAGATAGTGCAGGCGACATTGGAGAAGCATACAGCGGATGCAGTGACGGCTATTGTGATGGAACCGGAAACTGGGAAGATTCTTGCAATGGCCAATGCACCTGATTTTGATCCAAATAATTATGCACAGGCGGAAAACTTTAGTATCTTTTTGAATCCAGCGGTGAGCGCGGAGTACGAGCCTGGTTCGATCATGAAGCCAATCACCATGGCCATTGGTATTGATGAAAAAAAGATATCATCTGCTACTGAGTATGTTGATACGGGTTCAGTGACGGAGTCAGGGAAAACAATCCGGAATTCTCAGGAGAAAGTATATGGGAGGAGTACGATGACGCAGGTGCTTGAGGATTCCATTAATACGGGTATGGTTTTCGTGGAGCGCTCGATTGGGCATCAAATATTTGCAGATCGTCTGAAGCGGTTCGGATTTGGAGAGAAGACGGGAGTACGGTTGCCGGCTGAAGCCTCCGGTAACTTGCACAATCTCAACAATATGCGTATCGGTATCCAGTTCTTTACGGCCGCGTATGGTCAGGGGATTACTGCGACACCGATTCAGATGGTCGCGGCTTATTCGGCGTTGGCGAATGGTGGTATACTTATGCGGCCGCAAATCGTAGAGAGTATACGACACGCGAATGGTAGTGTGGAGACGATACGGCCGGAAGAAGTGCGACGGGTTCTGAGTAAAGAGACGAGCGTGGTGATCGGACAGATGTTGCGCAGTGTCGTTGTGAATGGCCATGGAAAAAGAGCAGATGTTCCTGGATATGCGGTAGTAGGGAAGACTGGTACCGCTCAGGTGGCCAGGACTGATGGGAGAGGATACGAAGAAGGGAAGAGCATCGGTTCATTCGTGGGGTACGCGCCACGTGAACATCCGCGTTTTGTTGTGTTGATCAAAATAGATAATCCAAAAGATGTGCAGTGGGCAGAATCAAGCGCTGCTCCTGCCTTTGGACAATTGATGCAGTTTTTGCTTGAATATGCCAGAATAGAGCCGACAGAGCCGATACGGTAGATGAATATATTTTGGGAGCTGTAAAGAGTATGGATATTTTGAAACGAATCATTGAAACCATGTTGTGTTTCATGGCTCGGGCACTATTACGGAAATACCAGCCGATCGTTGTCGGTATCACTGGTTCGGTAGGGAAGAGTTCGACCAAGGAGGCTATCGGTTTGGTTTTGGCACGGAAATATCATTTATTCACTTCTGTAGGGAATTATAATAATGAATTTGGAGTTCCGCTTTCGATTCTTGGCGTGCAGAGTGGTGGACGCTCGGTATTTCGTTGGGCGTGGATTGTAGTACGTTGGTTTGGGTATCTGATATTCCCGTTTCGGTATCCAGAGGTTTTGGTATTAGAGATGGGAGTTGATCACCCGGGAGACATGACATATCTTTTGTCGATTGTACCCGTGCGGATCGGCGTATTTACTCAGGTTTCAGCTAGTCATATGGAATATTTCGGATCGTTGGGGAATATCGCGAAGGAAAAGGGCAAACTGATTACGAGTCTTCCGGCATCTGGCTTTGCAATTTTGAATGCCGATGATGCGCGTGTGTTGCGTTTTCAACAGAAGACGAAAGCAAAAATAGTTACCTTTGGTATGAATGAGGTTGCTGACGTGCGAGCTGAACACGTTATTGTGGAGCCAGAAGCACGACTGGTAAAGGGAATCACCTTTAAGATGAATTATGCTGGAAAATCATTGCCGGTCCGTTTGCCGAAAATTGTGGCGCGCCATCAGGTTTCTGCTGCGCTTGCCGCTGTCGCCGTTGGAATTGCCTTGCGGGTGAATTTGGTAGACATCGTGGACTCGCTTACCTCGTGGGAACCCTTACCGGGTCGGATGAGAATTCTCCCGGGAGGACGTGGGAGTATTTTATTGGATGACACGTACAACGCCTCGTTTGCTTCGACAGAAGCTGCGTTGGCCGTGTTAGGTGAGTTGCGAGCTCGGCGTAAGATCGTTATACTTGGCGACATGCTCGAAATTGGACGGAACGAATCGAAGATACAACATAGCGGATTGAGTGGGTCGATTTTGGCTTTAGGGGCGATGCGGGTGATACTGGTTGGGAAGCATATGCGGTATTTGTACGAGGAACTTTTGATTCAGGGATTTTCTCGACAGCACCTCTCGTGGTTCGAACAGAGCAGTGAAGCGTCTTTATTCGCGGAGAAAGTGGTGCAGGAGGGAGACTTGGTATTGGTGAAAGGATCCCAAGGAATGCGTATGGAGTGGGTATCGGAGAAACTACTCTTTGATCCGGTTGAAGCACCGCATTTTCTTTGTCGTCAATCATTAGCATGGAAGGCAAAGCCTTTTGTGCCACCGGCTGAGTGGGTCATGGAAACAGAGTATAAGTCGTAGAGAGAACACACTGGTTGGTTTCCGTGTCGAAGAGCGTGAAGAGGGAAGTATGTTGAGCAAGTAATTGAAGAGTCTGTATGGATATCGTGGAAATAGCCCTGATTGTCATTGGATTGACAGTATTCGAGATTGTTTCGAGCTTTGATAACGCCATTATCAACGCGGACGTGCTTGCGACTATGGGAGCCAAAGCGAAAAAGTTTTTTTTGACATGGGGATTATTTTTTGCGGTATTTTTGGTACGCGGTCTGTTGCCATGGCTGATCGTCTGGGCGACGGTACCGAGTCTCGGGTTCTTCGGAGCGTTCACCGCGACCTTCTCGGATGATCCGCAGGTCGCCGCCGCTATTACGACGGCAGCACCTATTCTGCTCATGGGCGGAGGAGTATTTTTGTTGTTTCTTTTTTTGCATTGGATCTTTCTGGAGGATAAGTGTATCGGATTCCGGTGCGAGCGTTTCGTGGCTCGACATGGAGTCTGGTTTTTTGCGGTCGTATCGGTCGTCTTGACTGGCATTGTTTGGTTTGCTTTGAAACAGAGCGCAATGCTTGGTTTCGGAGCCGTGATCGGATCGACTGCCTTTTTCATTACGCATGGATTCCGGAAGCAAGCGGAAGAAGCTGAGGTACACTTGAAGACTTCGCCCGCATCTGATTGGAGCAAGGTGTTGTTTCTCGAGGTGATCGACCTTTCCTTTTCGATCGATGGTGTGCTCGGAGCCTTTGCCTTCACGCTGTCGGTACCGCTGATTCTCCTTGGTAATGGTATCGGGGCCATCGTGGTCCGCCAGTTGACCATCGCGGGTGTTGATCGAATCAGGCACTATGCGTATCTTAAAAATGGAGCGATGTATTCTATTTTTGTACTTGGTCTCGTGATGGTCGCCGAGGGTTTCGGATTCCATGTACCGTATTGGTTTTCGCCATTGGTGACTCTCGCTCTCATCGGATATTTCTTTGCACGTTCTCGGCGTCACATCGCTTTGGGGATATCTTGAACTGCTAGCAGGTAAATTGACAAACAAAAAGCTCGGGGTACAATGGAAGAAGGAGGCTTGTGCTTTCCCTTAATACAGTAAGCCGGTGATAGCAAGTATATGACGGACAACATGATGGATAAGGAGTTTGTCGAATATGTCGTGAAGATGCTCGTGGACAATCCGGATGACGTGAAGGTTGAGCGGAAGATTGATGAAATGGGGGTGTTGATCACGCTGGATGTCAATCCGAAAGATATGGGTATGGTGATCGGACGCGAGGGGATGACAGCCAAGGCGTTGAGGACGCTGTTGCGTGTGATTGGGGCTCGTAATAGTGCTCGAGTGAATCTCAAGATCAATGAACCTGAGGGTTCGGATCGGGTTCGTCGGGAGGATCGGCCACGCGAAGAGAAGGTGGCAGAGGAAGTGAGTGTGGAATCAGATGCAGAGCCAGCGAAGCGCTCCCTAGATGATGTGATGAACGAGATTGGGGGGTAAGTGTGGCGGTGTGTTATTTCGTTACATTGTAAAGTTCCGTTCCGGCATTTGTCGGAACGGATTTTTGTTTTGCTTGAGGCTGTATGTTAGGATGGGAACAATGTTGGAGGTGCATTTTTTTTGAAGTTACCATATGCCTATGCAGACCAGAACATTCGATATCGATGGTTTAATATTCATGACACCTGAGGTATTCGTTGATGAACGAGGATACTTTTTTGAATCTTTTCAAAAGGAAAGATATCGAGAGCTCGGTATCCCGGTAGACGATTTCGTTCAAGAGAATGTATCGAAATCAAAGAAGGGTGTGCTACGGGGTATGCATTTTCAGCGTGATCCGTTTGCGCAAGGAAAGTTGGTACAGGTGCTTCGTGGGCGTGTCTTGGATATCGCGGTGGATATTCGTTTTGGTTCTCCAACGTACGGCCAGCATGTGGCGGTCGAATTGTCGGAGGAGAATCATCACCAGTTTTGGGTGCCGGTTGGGTTTGCTCATGGATTTCTTGCTCTTGAAGATGACACTATTTTTTCCTATAAGGTGACCGCGCTTTACTCCCCGGTATCTGAGGGCGGTATTCGTTTCGACGATCCCGATCTCAACATCGCGTGGTCTCTCAAGTATCCGATTGTACTTGCGAAAGATCGACAATTGTTTTCGTTGGCTGAGTATAGTGGAAATCCAATATTTCGTTACGAGGGGAAATAGCCGTCACGGTCTTCATTTGCGTCTATCTTCGTTTGTCAGCAGTGTAATAAATCTAAGCGGAGTGATTTTTCTTATTTTATGAAAATACTTGTGACTGGTGGTGCGGGATTCATTGGTTCGAACTTCATTCATTTTTTCCTCAAGCGATATCCTAATGATACGGTGATCAATCTTGATGCGTTGACGTACGCGGGGAATCTCGAAAATCTCCGCGAGTGGC
>CAYRWQ010000019.1:0-15477 GCA_964428075.1 uncultured Bdellovibrionales bacterium | reverse complement strand
CGCGATCGAGAGGTCGATCACGAGTTCATCGGGCAACACGCCCTTCGCGAGTGCCATGTCGACTACTTCCGCAAGCTCCATCACTCCTGCTCGATAGAGTGCATCAGGCGAGAGAGACGAAAGATCGGCTATCTGATGAAGTGCAATACTCTTTGACAGAAAATCGAAAATCGGTGCGACATCAAAACTATCATCACCCAGAACAGATCTTACTTCTGTAATTACCGCGTCCCTGCCGATCTTCTCCAGTTTGTCGATACCACCCATTACCGCGTGATGATATGGAGTGTCTATACCGATTCCCGAGAGAAACCCTTGAAGAATCTTCCGATTATTAATACGAATCTGGAACTCGCCGATATCGAGTGACCGAAAAATATGAGCCATTAAAGCCGGAATTTCCGCATCACATGACAATGGTAGTGTCTCACGTCCAACAATATCAATATCACACTGATAGAACTGTCGAAATCTTCCCGACTGGGGCCGTTCACCTCGCCACACCGGTTGTATCTGATAGCGTCTAAAGGGAAACGCTAAGTCACGTTCATGTTGAGCGATATAGCGGGCCATCGGTACTGTCAAGTCGAAATGCAAGGCTAAATCACTGTCCCCGCTCCCTGCGACGTCGTGTGTGGCGTGTAAACGACCAATACTATAAATTTCCTTCTCACTTCCGCCTTTCGCAACCAAGGTGTTCGTACGTTCAACGGCTGGTGTCTCGATAGGAGAAAAACCGTACAACTGAAAAACAGCGCGTATCTTTGCAAGAAAATCTTCCTCGATAACTTTTTCTTGGGGCAGCCACTCAGGAAACCCACTGATCGGTTTGATAGGAGACATCATACTATTTTGTTCTCAGAAAATGATTCTCATATAACATGGTATCACCAAAATGGGCAAGCGATACCACGATACCAAGTTGAACGCGAAACAGACCAATCGACACAATGGCCAAATTGCACCGCAAGACAGCGCTCTTTCGGCACACCCATCTAGCTCGCTCCGGTACCTCTCAGTGTACATTACAGATCATTGCCCGAATACGACAGATCAAAGCTTTTGTTGATAAGTGGAAAATCCGGAACAACATCGCGCAAAAGTACGTGCGAAAAAATCTGCCAGTTGATGAACGATGGGTCGCGCACCTTGACTCGTGAGAGTTTGCCATCCGCGCCTGTCGCCACGAATGTAACGATATCACCTCGCCAGCCCTCAACCATACCCACCGCACAACGATTCACCGGTAACTGACTCACTGTTTCAGACAACGGTGAAGTCTCGAATGGCAACAACGCCAATGCCTGGTTCAAGATACGAAATGATTGATACACCTCCCTGATTCGAACCCAGAACCGTGCGTGGACATCGCCATATTCTTCTGTTGCTACCGAGAATTGTACTGCCTCATACGCCGCGTATGGATAATCCACGCGCGCATCCATTGCCTTTCCCAATGCACGAACTCCGACACCAACCACACCATAATCATCCGCAATCTGTCGATCAAGCCGGCCTGTTTCTTTCAGACGATTATAGAGCGAATCGGAATGCTTCGCGATCGAAACGACTTCTTGAAAATCAGTTTCGAGTAACTCAAGGTCATCGCCCAAAGCATCAGCCAAGGATGTCGGAATGTCCCGACCCACACCACCAAACACCACCATACCCCGAAGAAACCGATTACCTGAAATACGTTCATTCCACTGCATGATACGTTCACGCAATCTGGCACCGTGGCTCCCGCCAAACGAAAACCCCGTATCAAGCATGATAAACCCGATATCATTAAAATGATTAGCTAATCGCTCAAGCTCCGCGCACACCATCCGGATCAACTTCGCGCGCTCCGGTATCACTGTTTCGGTCAAACTCTCGACAGCCTGCGCAAAAGCAAGCGTGTGATGTACTGAACTGTCACCAGAAATATGCTCTGCCAAAGATAAGGTCTTCTCAAGTGGCAACGTTTCGAAAAGTTTCTCTGTCCCCTTATGAACATAACCAAGTTCTGCTTCAAACCGAATAATCTCCTCTCCCAAGACACTAAAACGAAAATGCCCAGGTTCAATAATACCGGCATGAACGGGGCCGACCGGAATCTGGTATACCCCTTCGCCTTCGACCCCCTGCACTTCCGTAATCGTATCCTCAGTCTGAAGCGGGAAAGAAGTGTTCCATGCGAAATCTTTACGCAACGGATACAGATCTTTCGGATAATGTCGGTGAAGAATAATGCGAGCAGGATTGGGGTGACCGACTGGTTCCAGTCCAAAGAAACTTTTTATCTCCTGTTCGTACAGCGCAAAAAGTTGGCTCACTGACACCAGTGAAGGGAATGTCGCCAGGTTCGAGTCCACAGTCAGTTCAAGCACGAGAAAAACGGATTCTTTAGAAGCACCAAAAACATATCGAATGACGAAACCTTTCCGAATACTCCCGCGCTCATCAGTCGCTACGACTGTCTTCAATGTCATCTGTTGCTCTTTTAACAAACGACTCGCTGTCCTCTCTAACTCCGATGCAGAAATCGAAACGACAAGCACGTTTGATTCGAGCCTGAACGGAAGGTGCTCAAGACCAAGTCGGGAAAGAAGAACGTGAGTATCGTACATAGGTATAGGAAAGAGAATTACTTAAGATTGACCGCGTCAGTTGCGCCCTGCAAAATGGCTGCTAGCAACTCCGGTACTGAAAACGAAAGTACCATGTACACCAATGCCAAACCAAAGAGCGGTAATACAGTCAGACGGTTGGCTTCACCCTGTTCAATCTTGTCAGATGGTGAACCGAAAAACATCGGGGAAATATGCCGAAAAAATCCATAGAAAGCGAGTGAAAGAGCCACCATGGCCACTATCATCACGTGAATATGCGATCCAGTGCCGGCCGAAAGGATCAAGAACTTCGAAAAAAACATCCCGAACGGGGGCAGTCCAGAAAGAGCCAGGAAGCCGCCGAAAAACAGAATACCCGTCACCGGTAATACACGGAGTACTCCCGAAACATGTGCGAATTTTGTCGAACTAAAACGCAACAGAATGTTTCCGGCTGCCAAAAAGAGAAAAACCTTCGAAAGCGCATGGTACAGAATATGAAAAAAAGCCGCCAATGTCCCCACTCCCCCAAAACCAATACCGAGCACAATGATACCCATATTCTCAATACTCGAATACGCGAGTAAACGCTTGTAACTCCGTTGCGCGAAGATAATCACAGCCGCGACTATCATAGAGGCAAGACCGAAATATATGAAAAGAGTCGAGGTGAACTCCGCCCCAAGAGATATATCAACTAAACCTTTGAAACGCAGTACTGTCACCAATGCCACATTGAGCAATACACCCGAGAGAAGCGCTGAAATAGGTGAAGGCGCCTTGCCGTGCGCATCAGGAAGCCAAGTGTGCATCGGTACCAAACCCACCTTCGTACCGTATCCAACCAACACAAAGAGAAAGGCGACTTTCACAATCACCGGATGAAAATCCGGAGCTGCTTGACGGAGATCAGCCCATGTCATAATGCCACCGTCAATGATCTCACTTGGCAAAGCCAAGAAGAGGAGCGTCCCCAAAAATCCGATCAGTAACCCAAGTGAATTGATAATGAGATACTTCCAAGCGGCCTCCGTCGCCGTGGGCTTATTGTAAAAACTGATCAGGAAGGCTGTTGAGAGCGTCGTTGCCTCGATCGCAATCCACATCAACACCGGGTTAGCCGCGCTCGATGCCAGTAACATGGCAAAAAGGAAAAGTTCGAACAGGATAAAAAATTGCCTGACACGACTCGGACCGATAATATTTTTCTTCATCTCCTGTCGCAAGTACCCAATCGAGTAAAAGGCGACGAAAAACCCAATACCAGAAATGATCAACAGAAGGAGAGCAGACAGCGCATCGAGCGTAAGATATTTCCCAACCACTCGTACTGTGTCTGGCGTAAAATTCCCAAGAACATTCAGACATAGCACCCCCTCTATCAGGGCCGTCACCCCGACGACACGCTCAATCAAACGATGTTCTTTCGGTTTCAGAAAGGCAATGAAGATCGCGGCCAAGAGTGGCGTAACAATGAGATACACGAGTGACATAAGGAAAAAAATTATTCAGTAAGACGTTTCATCTCAGCAGTCGACAGCGTTCCGAATTGACGATAGATCATACCCACGAAAAAAGAGGAAATGATCATCCAGAGAACGATATTGAAAATGATGCCGATTTCAAGTGATAATGGATACCGAAGCCCAAAAGAAGCCGCGAGAAGAACAACGCTATTTTCAAGTGACAACATACCGATCATCTGGGCAAATACGCCACGTCGATTAATGAGCAGAAACATCGAAATGAATACGAGCGCGATACTCAATGCCACAGAGATAAAGATCTCCGGATAGAGATCTGCAATCGGCAAAAAAACCTTAGAAAAAGCGAACAAAACAAGACCAGTCAACATAAAAAGCGTGAGTGGCGTATTGAGATAATGGCTTGAACTCGCAGATCCAGCGACCTTCCTCAATATCCTGTTGAAAAAAACCGGTGTCAGAACCACCTTTACCAGAAATACCCCCGCTGCCACAAACATCAAGCTCCGATCCTCGCTAAAAAAACCAATGAGAAAGAGTGTCGCTGCGACTGAAAACGACTGAAACGCGTAAAGACGTACCAGCGATCGGGCATGTTTCGCCAAGTTCATGAAAACAGCCGCGAGAAAGGCGATAATACCAAGTAAGAAAAAAATGTTTGGAAAGTTTTCAGACATACGCGCCGACAGATATACCAATAGCTATTACTGAAAGGATAAACGAGGTAAACAATACATCTGACAAACGGAAAATACGAAACTTAGCCGTCATTGATTCGATGAGAGCGATAACGAGAATGAAACAGCACATCTTCACAAAAAATACGGGGATCGCTACGACCAACACACTCAAATCGAGAGTATGCGCGGTACCAAATGGGAAAAAGAGATTCGCACCAAGTGCGATGAAAATAAATAACTTGTTAGCTGCAGCCCACTCCATAAGTGCCAAGCGCTTCCCTGAAAGATCAAGGATCATTGCTTCATGAATCATGGTAAGTTCGAGATGAGTCGCTGGGTTGTCAAAAGGAAATCGAGCGTTCTCAGCCAAAAGCACCAAGAAAAATCCAATAAACGCAATACCAAGCGGTAGCAAAACGGATAATGGCACTTGTTGCGAACCGATTGAGACCATTTCCATCACACTCCCCGTCTGAGTGACAATGGAGACCGCAAGGAGAGCAAAGAAAAACCCACCCTCAGCCAAAGCAGAAACCATCATTTCGCGACTCGCACCGAAACCACCGAACGCACTTCCTTGATCCATCCCGATCAGAGTTAACAAAAAGGTCATTAGTGCGAACAAATATATGATAACGATAAAATCAGAAACGGGAGCCAGACTGAACACTCCCCAGCTACCGAGCACCAACTCAGGACTGAGAGATGTCACGACTGGTACTGCCGCGCCAATCAGAACCGTGAGGGAAAAAATAAAAACCGGAAAATATTGCGTCACCCATGAAGCTTCGTTTGAAATAATCTCATCTTTCCGAAACAATTTCCATAAATCACGGTACGGCTGAAAAATATCCGCTCCTACCCGATTTTGCAAAAGCGCCTTCATCTTGCGAACCACCCCAATCAGGAGCGGTGAGAGCGCTGGTACCAAAACCAACTGGAAAATGAAAAAAGGAATATCCATAGGTCAACGCGTCGAAAATATAAGCAATATCACGAGAATACAGAAAACGTACAGTATATAGACATTCACATTACCACTCTGAATCTTCTTCACCTGATCAGAAATATATCCGATGGCGCGCACAATCGGCTGGAACACAAACTCTCGATACACATCCGAAAGATCAGTCTTCACGCTATGCACAGAGACAAAATAATGCGTTTTGGCATCTTGATATTCAATATCGGTTTGCTTGGTCGGACGCAAAATACCCCGAAAAATAGTTACCAGAGATCGAGAGAAACTTGTGGCGGTAATCTGCATCTTACCAGAAAGGGGCATGCCACAATCCCAAGTCGGTGCGATAACCACCTGACGTTTCCGAGTGAACCACCAAACCGCCGTACCAATCATCGCCGTCAGAAACAGGAGAGCAACCGCAGTTCCATGCACCGGAAAAATACCCGAGAAAGTCTCACTCATCCCCATGAACTGCAAGTATTGAAATTCGAGCATCGTGCCACCAGCTCCAAATACGAGACTCGCTACGATCCCAATGAGAAACGAGATAACGAATGGCGCGCCAATACCCAAAACCAGTGTTAAGATCGCAAGAACCACCATTGGCAAGTGCGTCAACCAAGATTTCCGCTCTCTATCAAGTGCAACATGCTCGTCCACCTTCTCTATCCTTCGTCGCCCAAGAAAAGTAATACCAAACGCCTTAGCGAAACAAGCCATCGCTAGGCCACCGGTAAAGGAGAGACTCGCAATACTAGCCAGAAACACAAGTTTCACGACCAAACTTGAGGCTGCAAGACCGACAAACAACGATTGAAAAATCAGCCACTCACTGGCGAACCCATTAAAAGGAGGAAAGGCCGAAATAGCCATCGCACCAATAAGGAAAAAGAAGGCAGAATACGGAAGCACGCGAATCAGTCCACCATACGCTTCCATATTGCGAGTTCCTGTGGCGCCAACTACTACCCCGGAAGTCAAAAAAAGCAGTGATTTAAAAATCGCGTGATTCGCGGTATGAAACAAGGCAGCTACCAACGCAAAGAGGAAAAAGTCTTGCAACCCATAATTCATAAACACAAGCGCAGCTCCAACACCAAGCAGAATGATGCCAATGTTCTCAACACTGTGATAAGCAAGCAAGCGCTTGATATCATGTTCAGACAAAGCATAGAGTACACCCAACAGTGACGAACACGCTCCAAGTATCATCAATGCCAATCCCCACTCAAGCGAAGCGCCTGGAAAGAAATCAAAGAAAAATCGAATGATCATGAAAATAGCCGTCTTAATCATGACGCCAGACATCAGTGCCGAAACATGCGAAGGAGCTGCTGGATGTGCTTCTGGCAACCAGATATGCAGCGGTATGACACCTGCTTTCGTACCAAAACCGATCAATACCGACCCATACAGTACACCCTTCCACATTGGCGACAATGCTTCCAAACCAGTCGCGCGCCACACATCAAAATTAAAAGAACCAGTCGCTTTATATGCGAGAAACAGAGCCAGAGCCACAAAGATGGTTCCAAGCTGCATCATAAGCAAGTACAGGAATCCCGCTCGGATATTTCGGGTTTCATCTCGATCAAATATAACGAGGAAATATGACGTGATTGCCATCAACTCCCACGCAAAGAGAAAAAATAACGCCTGATTTGACGAAACTGCGAGGATCATGCCAAGCAGAAAAAGATTGTAGAAGAATCCGAAAGACCCAAGATGATATCGCCCAATAAAATGCCGTTGATATGCTACTCCGAACCAGGAGGCCAGAAAAGCAATCAGTCCGATAAGTCCCAAAAAGAAAGCGGATAAACCATCAACACGAAACGTAAACTCGACCCCCGGAAATGGTAGAGCAAAAGACAAGGCAGTGCCCACCCCATTTAAAAATACACCTGCCGAAAAACACACGAGAACGAGTGAGGCCACACAAGCTCCGAAATGAGCGATGTAATTGGCTACACGACCTCCATCGTGCACCTGCCATCCGGCAAAAAGTGACAGTAAGGCGCCTCCAGACAGAAGCCAGAGGACTGCGAGGAAAGCTGTTGGTTGAAAAAATATTTCCATAATATCAGCAATATCAGCCTATTTGCTTGATTCAATCGAACCGATAGGTCCACCACCTTGCTCCATACTCCGAAACATACTTAAGAGAGCCGATAGAATCTGTTTTGGTGATGGAGGATCTCCCGGGATATGAAAATCCACCGGAATAATATCAGCCACCCGGTTTACCACTGCGTATGAATCATGAAAAATACCCCCATGGATAGCCCCATCCCCGAGAGCCACTACCCATTTCGGTGTTGGCATTGCTTCATAAGTATGTCGCAATCCTTGCACCATATTCCGTGACACCGGCCCCGAGACAAACAAGGCATCCGCGTGACGCGGAGAGGCAACAAAACGAATACCGAAACGTTCGATATCATAATAGGCGTTTCCCAATGCCGTCAGTTCTTGTTCTTCGGCATTCGATGACCCAGCCGCGACACTCCTGATAGCAAACGAACCGTTAAACAGCCTCTGTACGGATGAAGACACCTCCTGGCCAAAAAGTTCAAGGGGAACATCCGAAAATTCCTCGACAGACAAAACGAGACGAGGAGTCTTACGAATTTTATTCATCATCTGAAACATACCGCGCCTTCAGCTCAATCAATCCGGTCTATACAGCCGAAAAAAACATATTACCGTTTAGGATATCCAATATCTTACACCTCTCATATCTTTTGTCAAAACCCGCCCCTCGCACACATTCCTCCATACCGATGCATTTACTTGGCAAATGCCTATCCTCACCCGCCTCGTGGAGATATCAAAAAGACAGCAATACGCGCTGCATTGATATCGCTCGGGCTCTTCTATGTCGAATGTGTGTGTTTTTCCTTCCAGATATGCCATACGGCCGGAAGAAAAGAGATGACGATGATGGCAAGAATAACCGGCAGCAAATAACGATCGACGTCTGTAATGAGGTTCCCGAAAAGATACCCGCCAAGAGTCAATCCAAATGTCCACAGCACAGCGCCTAAAATATTGTACGTCATGAAGCTGCGATAGTTCATCCCGGCAATACCGGCCACAATCGGTCCAAATGTACGTACAATAGGGACAAAACGTGCCAACATAATCGTTTTTGCTCCGTGCTTCTCATAAAAGGATTGCGCGCGCCTTACGTGGGCCTTGTGAAATAATAATGAGTCATCACGCTCAAATAACTTCGGACCAACTTTTTTTCCGAACCAATACCCAACTATATTCCCCGTAATTGCCGCAACCAAAAGCACGGATATCAACATTGGTATGGGAAATAATCCCTGTGCCGCGAGCAAACCCGCAACAAAAAGCAGACTGTCTCCCGGGAAGAAAAATCCGAGAAAAAGTCCTGTCTCCGCGAACACGAGAATAAAGAGTCCAACCAAACCCACCGCTCGAATCAATTCTGCCAGATCAACACCAAAATAAGACATACGCAGCAATAGATTAACAAAAAAACTATTTCACCTTACCAACAACCACCCGCTCTCCCTCCATCAGTCCCGACACGACTTCTGTGACACCATCGTCACCTTCCACCCCCACCTCGACTGACCGACGTTCTGAAACCGTCTCGCTTTGTACTACCTCGACAAAAACCTGGCCTCCTTCACGAAACAGTGCCCGATACGGAACCGTCAAAACCTGTGTACGCTCAGAAACCATAACATCAATATCAGCACTCATACCTTCCTTCAATCGCTCGTCCTGCTGTTCAAGCATGAAAGTCACTGTGTAATAGATAACATCCTGAATAACCGTAGAAGATGACTCCACCGCAAACACACTCGCCGAAAATCGCTCATCCGATGACAATGCGTCAAAAGTAACGCTAGCCAATTTACCCGGGACAACCTGAGCAATATCAGACTCCGGCACGTCGGCCTTCAGGATAAAACGTTGAGACTCTGAAATCCTGCCGATAATACGACCGGCTCCGACTGTCTCACCCACTTTGATATCCAATTTCGACAATGTACCATCAAATGGAGCGACAATACGGCTTTCCTGAATCTGCGATACGATGGTCTGAACATCTTCGCGCGCCTGTTTGGTCGTCAATTTTTTAATTGCTCTTTCTTCGGGTTTCAGATCATCCCAATGCCGATGCGCTAATTGCTCACTCTTTTCAGCGATAAGCAATGCCACTTGTGCCTTACGCAATCCTGATTCTAGAACCGAAGTATCAAGTACCGCGATAGTATCACCCCGTTGCAACACCATGCCTTGTTCAAAAGGTAATTTGATGACCGTACCAATAGTAGGCAATGAAAGATCGACATACTCAGTTGGTTCAATCCTACCAACAACGGAAACGGTTTCAAGGACATCTCTGCGTTGCACCGGCTCAGACACCCATAATGGCTTCGGTGGTCGTGCTTGCCACCAATACCAGGCCACACCAATGACTACGGCTAAGAGAAGTAGTCCAATAACTCTTTTTCTTCCTGTCGACATATATAGATCGTGCTTTAATCAAAGAAGACTTTGTTGTTTTAAGGCCATATCCATCGCCTTATTCGCCTCCGCATCCGCTAATGTGTTTTGTTCCCTCGGCACATGCACAAAAACGACACCTCCAAAATCGAGCATCAAATTCCATACCTGAAGAAAAAGCGGCTGAAGTTTCGCATTTTCGATCTTATACTCATGATTGAGTTGCTTGCATGCCAATTCGCTGTCCATACGTACCTCAACATCCGTCTTTTTGGCCTGCTCTTTACCAATAAGCGATTTGACTTTCTTCAGGGCCGAGACAATCGCCGCGTACTCCGCTTCATTGTTGGTTTTTTTACCCAGAAATTCACCGTAGCTTTTCCTCAGTGTCTCAATATGCACCCCAAGTGCCGACGGACCCGGATTCCCGCGAGAACCCCCGTCTGTATACAAAATAATTTTTTCCATAACTCACTATACCATATCCTCTCGTCTTCCTACAAAAAAATGGGCTGCCCGAAAGATTCTCGGGCAGCCAAATCAAGAAGAAGTTTCCGAATAAAGAACCTTGGGATCAGGAGGATAGACATAGCTTTTTCCAACCAGATGAACGTCTCTATTTTTCAGAACCTCTCCTCGCCTAAAACGATCGAGGAAAGTCCTACTCATCAAACGCCAGCACAATAACGCAAGCGGATTATCGGGAAGAACTATCGTGTCACATTCACTCTCTGTCCCGGAAAGATACATCACGTACGGGCCGCTCCGTCGAAAACCTCCCTCAGAGGGTATCGAAACCTTGTACAACGTTCCTGCACGATTTTCAGTGATAACATCGAGTACGATACCCAACTTCCAAACCCATTGCTTCCCTATCGCCTCACGCAACCGCACACACACAACTTGTTTCTTGGAAAAAGTACCCACCGAACTATCCTCCTTTTAAACACAGATCTATTAATTTAAGCTGAATGGACGATCGTCCATTCCACACATTCTCCTCCAAAGTGAAAGCAATATCAAGTCGATCGCCTTCTGAAATCGTTGAAAATCTCTCACCTAAAGAAAAAGCGATTGCATCAAATGACTTGAGTCCATCAGAGGATTCTAAAAGAAACTTCAGATGTTTGTCCCCCTTGCCCACAAAACGCACCTGTTTCACTCGCATATCAGAGAGCGAAAAGATCGGTTCGGTGTTACTCTCGCCAAAAGGCGCGAAGCGGGCGAGCGTGTTCACAAGTTCGAACACAATATCAGTCGGCCGTATTTCCATGTCTATCCACAACTCCGGCTCAGTCGTAACTTCACGCAAACCATCCTCGACCAAGGCGCTGAATCGCTCGTAAAACGCATCAAGGTTCTCATTTTTAATCGTCATACCAGCCGCTTGAGCATGTCCGCCGAATTTCACTAAGAGGTCGGCACATTTTTCAAGCGCTTCAATGATATCGAATTCGGGAATACTCCGGAATGACCCCATACTTTCACTGGCTCCCCGAGAGAGTATACAAGTCGGCTTCCGATAGGTATGCGCAACTCGTCCTGCAATAAGCCCGACTATACCAAACGGATACTCCTTGTCTACTGCAAAAATGAACTTCTTGTTCCAATATTTTGTCTCAACGAGCGCATGAACCCGCTCCGTCATTTCGGTACTCAGTTTCCGACGGGCATTATTGTGTTCTTCAAGTTCGCCGGCCAGCTTACTCGCCTTGTCCGTATCGGATTCCATCAATAAATCATGCGCCAACATAGCATGAGCCATACGTGAGGCAGCGTTGATTCGTGGCGCGATTTGGAAAGCGATATCCCGAGCCGATGGTCTCTTTTCCGAATCGAAAGGTGTCCTCCCTACCCGAAACATCTCCTGAAATCCGACACGCCTCGTACGAGAAAGCACAATCAATCCGTATGTCACCAGAACCCGATTCTCTCCTACAAGCGGCATCACGTCAGCTACGGTTCCAACAGCCACGACATCGAGCAACCACTTCAGCTGTTCTTCCTTCTCGGGAGCTAGACGACGGAACAGTGCCTGTGCCACCTTAAACGTCGTACCCGCTCCACACAGATCACGAAACGGATACGTCTCACCAGGTAATTTAGGGTTGATAATAGCGTAGGCCTCCGGCAATACCTTCGGAACATGATGATGATCAATAATAATCACATCAAGTCCGAGCGCATTTGCTTCACCGATTTCTGTATGATTCATCATACCGCAATCGAGTGTCATCACGAGTCTCACTCCCTGCTCAGTGAAAAAATGAAGAGCGTGAACGTTGAGTCCATGCCCTTCGGTATCTTTTTGTGGAATATACACGACCACACGACCCCCTAACGCTTCAATCGACTCACGCATCACGACCGAAGATGTCACCCCATCAGCATCATAATCGCCAAAAATACCCAGTGGCTCAGCATGCCTCAAAGAACGCTTGATCCGCTCAACGACGCGACTCATCTGAGAAAATAAAAACGGATCATGTAAGTCACGGTCATATTGAGGCGCCAAAAAATGCAATCGTTGATCTTCTTCTAAAAATCCACGCTGCTCCAACAACAGCGCCACGATTGGATGCAAAGGACTTGAAAACGTCCGTCGCTCCAATATACGGAATTTCCATGCCGCCATACCACACGCAAGATATAATAAAGAAGCACAACACCCTACTCTCTATTCGGCGATCAGTTCCGCGTCAAACTGCTGTTTATCGAGACTGCGAAGACGAAGACGCAAAACCCATTTCCCCCCATCCGGTGTGCGAAGATCCTCATTGATACCAAGTTCTCGTGAGAGTCTCTCGGCATCAAGACTATGCGGATCAATGTTCACGCAATATTCCTTGTTTTCGAGAACATTTTTTACCCGACTGACCACCTCAGCCGGCGACACCATGCTCTGCACAATGAAATCCTTCACTCCCAGTGATTTCGAACGCGCAGCATCTTCTTCTCGTCCTAAATGTGACAAAAACATCACTGGTACATCGGCAGTCGAGACGTTTTTTCGCAACGCTTCCACGAGTTGAAAACCATCCATGCGCGGCATGATAATCCCGGAGAGGATCACATTCGGCACAATCTGATTCGCCATCTCCAACCCTTCCAATCCATCATTCGCCTCACGAACATCGAAATGCGCCGCGCGAAACACCTCCGCATACAAACCTCGTGAATTAGCATCGTCGTCGATGAGCAGTACACTCGTGATTCGTTCGGTCATACGAAATAATATAAAATACATTATTATAAAAACAAAAACATCCCCACAAGACAGAAGAACTTAGTGCCAGTATACCACAGGTATATTCTGACGCAAAAAAACTCTCCCGCCATGACTAATTCTTCAGGATTGCTAAAAAAGCCTCTCCCGGAATAGACACTTTACCATGCCCGATCTCTTTCGCCTTCTTCTTCCCGCGCTTCTGTTTTTCTAACAATTTCTTCTTTCGCGAAAAATCGCCCCCATACAGACCGCCTGTCACGTCCTTACGAAAAGCAGCAATAGTTTCGCGCGCTATCACTTTGGCTCCCACCGCCGCTTGAAGCGCCACAGCGAAATTTTGCCGTGGAATCACCAGCTTCAATTTCTCCACTATCCGTTTTCCCTCCTCCTGAAGTAGACGTTTCGGAACCATGCGGGAAAAAGCATCAACCCGATCGCCGGCGACCAGTATATCGAGTCGTTCTACATCACTCACACGATACCCAACTGGCTCGTAATTCATTGACCCATACCCCTGAGTCGCACTTTTCAACTCATCATGGAAATTGATAATGACATCCATGAGCGGCGCATCAAATGAAAGCAAGACGCGCTCTTCATCGAGATATTCTGTATTCTTGTATGTGGCCCTGATTTTTTGCGAGAGATGCATGACATTGCCAAGATATTCGCTCGGCGTGACAATGGCCAGATCGACATACGGTTCTGAGATCGTTTCGATATTTGATGGATCCGGTAGACTCGAAGGAGAATACAGCATCACCGGATCAGCCTGTCCGAACAGTTTCACTTCATACACCACCGAAGGCGTAGTAATGGTCGGTTCCAAGGAGAATTCGCGCCGCAAGCGTTCTTGGATGATTTCCAGATGCAAAAGCCCAAGAAAACCGCACCGAAAACCCCTACCAAGAGCTTCATTGGATTCTGGCTCAAAAACAAAAGCTGCATCATTAAGCCTCAGCTTTTCCAACGCATCGCGCATTGATCCGTATTCATCCCCATCGATTGGATACAGACTCGCGTACACAGTCGGCCTGATTTCACGATACCCGGGTAACATATCAACTCCAATTTGTTCTCGCTCTTTCGGTTTCCAAGTAATCGTATCCCCGACTCGACAATGAGCCACGTCTTTCAATCCGGTCGCGATATATCCAATCATCCCGGCTTCAAGAATATCGTTTGCAATCAGATTTGGTTTAAAAACGCCAACCTCAACCGTCACGCTCTCATTGCCTGTTCCAAGCATGTGCAGTACGTCATCGCGTTTCACACTCCCGTCTACTACCCGCACATACGCTACGACACCCTTATAAATATTATACACTGAGTCAAAAATCAGAGCGCGCAGTTTTGTATCACGATCCCCCTGTGGTGCAGGGACACGCCCGATTACGCGCTCGAGTATCGACAATACTCCGACACCCGTCTTCCCGCTCGCTTCCAAAATATCCTCTTCAATACAGCCCAATACGTGCATGATTTCTTTCTTCGTTTTTTCGACTTGCGCATTGGGTAAATCAATCTTGTTCACCACGGGTAGAATAGTCAATCCTTGTTCAACAGCCAGATACAGATTAGCGAGCGTCTGTGCTTGTACCCCCTTTGTCGCGTCCACCAACAGCACCGCGCCTTCAACAGCGGCTAGCGAGCGCGAAACCTCATAGTGAAAATCGACGTGCCCGGGCGTATCAACCAAATTGAGCTGGTACTTGATTCCACCAAGTGTGTAATACATCTGAACCGGCTGAAGCTTAATCGTGATGCCTCGCTCCCGCTCAAGATCCATCTGATCAAGCAGTTGCTCCTTCATCTTTCGATCCTCTACCGTGTGAGTAAGCTCGATTAAACGATCAGCCAGGGTGCTTTTCCCGTGATCGATATGCGCGATAATACAGAAATTACGTATATATTCTTGCTGCATAGTAAAGAGAGGTCCATAATCAAACACCAAGGAGAACAAAAACGACTGTCTTCTCACACTACGGAAAAAATGCATTTGAAGCAAGGATGGGTGAATTCTCACCCCATCTTTTTT
>CAYRWQ010000018.1:0-15789 GCA_964428075.1 uncultured Bdellovibrionales bacterium | reverse complement strand
TGCGACCATTGAGTATTTGACAGTTCTCGCATATCTTCTGGCAAATAATTCACCTGTTACCCTGAAAGGGAGCGGAGATCTTGATTTAGCTGCTTCTTCTCTTTTGAATGATGTCATGTTGTCTTTTTCAGTCGGAAACTTTTCTTCGCTTCAAAAGAATAATGATAAAGTCAATGTTTTTTTGAAAAATGTGAAAGATATTTCCGTTCCGGAAAATATGCTCTCTGTTCATGTCAAGGCTTTGCAGCTAGCTATGTTCTCCCAGGAGCTCGGGGATGTTTTTGGGAATACGACGGAAGATCCGATGAGTCAGATTTCATTGTTAGCTCAGACACAGGGTATTATCAGCGCTGCGCTTGGGCTTTCTTTGGAGATCGGGAGTGAGTTCAAGAAACTTGGTATAGACAATATCCCTGTGGATCTTTAAGTGGGGAAGTATACGGTATGAGTTGGAAGAAATTGCGCATACATTTATCGATTATCCTGATGGTTGGTACCATAGGGGTTTTTGTGCCGCTCCATCCAGCTCGTGCGGATTATTGGGGTGCCAATCAAGTATCGGCGTTATTAATCAAATATCTTGATCGACTTGACCGGTATATTGAAGGAATACTGCTTTCGAAGATGAAAAGTATCGCTATCAATATGCTGAATCAGCAAATTGATAAGATGTTTGGTGGCGGCGGTGGGAATGAGCCGCTTTTCATCACTGATTTTCGTGAGTATATACACGGGTATGCCAAGAGCTATACGAATGAAACGGTCAATGATTTCTTTACGACTTCTTTGCGAGGGAAATTCTCCGTTTCAAATTATGTTGAGGTTGGAGGTATTGTAGGGCCTTTTAGCGAAGGAATTTCATCCGGAATCAATGCCGCCGCTCAAGTTGGACAGTCGATGCGGAACGCAGTCAAAGATACTCTACCGGAGTTTGATTTTGATACTAAGGCTTTGGATCCGGGTCTGCGGGGTGGGATCTCATTTCGCGATATGAATAAATTGGTGACGAATCCGATGAATAACTCGGTCGGCGCCTCTTTTGAAGCGAAAAGGATCCTCTACGCTTCTCTTTCAGAACAGGCGGAAATACAGAAAATTAAGGCTCAAGCATCTGGATTTATTCCGAAAGAGAAGGGTGGAAAAGTCATTTCACCAGCCGCGCTCCTTGAGGGGATGGTAGTGAAGGTGAAGACTATGGCTGATGATGTGATATCCATGGCATCGAATCCAGAAGAACTTATTGTTGGGGTGATAAATTCATACGCAAATCAGGTAATCAATCGCGTTGTAGAGTTGGGAATCGGGAAAGTAGAGGCTGCGATCGAGTCAAAGGTCGGGCCTATTGGTGTTCAGTTATCTCGTGAGATCAGGGCGGATATCGCGAGTGAGGGAACGGGCGCGCAGTTCACTAAAGAGACCCAACAAAAAGAAAGCGCAAACACTCCATCAATGTCGAAAACAACCGATTGGACTATCACAAAAAGTGGCTGCGTTTTCTGTGCAGAGAATGGATTCACACTCTCTTCCATCACAGACTAGTCTGATACGAGAATTCATGTGGTTATGTACCCATGGCCCAAGTAGATGTACTCACGGGTAACGATGTTTGACAACATGCGGAATAATCTGGGTGAATGCTCTGGTACTGCGCAGAATGTTTCGTGTGGTAGGAGCTAGCATTACTATCATCATCATTGGTATTCAGGATATGATGCTTTGCTCTGATGCGAAGTGTTTTCTAGTATATTCCTATGAAGGATGTTCTGAGTCATTATTGATGACTCTCAGGTGATCTTGCGTTCCCATCCTTTCAGATAACGTGGTATCTCATGAGGGATTGTTGTGACAAGTAATCAATGAGCGTATTTGTACCATTGGAGCTGTTTACTGAGACGATGGACTCGAAGATGTGAGTAGGTAAACTCGAAGTATGACGTCTTCATGTGGTTCAAACGTGAGAGACGTGACAGTGGAAACTCCTGAGAGGCGTTTCTTGCAGAATAATGGAATGTTTGTGGAAGATTCTGCTTTCTGTGAGTCCGCCCAGATTCGAACTGGGGACCTCTACGATGTCAACGTAGCGCTCTAACCAGCTGAGCTACGGACTCACAGAAGACAGGATACGGTTTTGTGCTGAATCTCTTTTGTATGAAGACGCTCCGGATACAGATTTAGGGGAGTTTTTTAGAGAACCGGAGGAGTGCTTTGCGCTTTTTCTCGAATCAGGAGTGGGGCCACCTTACTGCGCTGGTGTTTGTTGGTCAGAAGTAAGAAAACATGCAACCAAAAAGTTTCTGCAAATACAACCATGAACGTGTTCAGAAGCAGGAGGATACCATACATGAATGATGCATAGGGCAGCTTTGGCAGTAACCGTACGAGAAATGCACCTTGAAGCATAACGAGATTCTCAAGAAATGTAAAGAGTAATATCAGGGTCATGAGGAGAAAGAAGGAACAAAGGAGTGGGTATTGATGACGAATGAACAGTTTCATTGAGAGGTTGAGACTGGAACGGAAATTGAGTGATGAGAGGAGGAAGTACCCGATAAGGAGTCTTTTGAGGGTATAGATAAAGATGATCATGATAAACACCCATGCGAGCACAATGTTTTTTATCAGGGGGCGTATTGTTATATCTTGATCCAGAAGGAAGGGGAGAATGGCCGGGAGTGAGACAAAGAGAATAACGAAGATGGTGAGTATCTCGATGCCGACATAGGCGAGGGCTGAGATAAAGCGACGAGATGGTACCCGAAAGGCTGGTCGGTGGAGACGGGTACTGGCTGCCAGTAAGAATATTTGGCTCAATGCAACTGTTTTGATGAGAAAACATGTAAAAATAAAGAGTACAAGCCATGTGTCGGCCCCAAAACTGAAACTGTGTGACTCAATACTTTGTATGAAAACTTCTCTGAATTGAAACAGTACACCATTTTCCAAGAGGGTAACCAGACCTACTGTGAGCCCGTGAACGAGCAGTAGAGTATCGGACGTTGCCGTTTTCCAGGTTTCGATGAGAAGAGTTCGAAGACGAAACGCGGTCATCATAAGGGGATATATGATCGTTTGACTGGTAAGGGACCTGTAATTTTTTTCTCTTTGCGAAGAGTAATTTAGGATTCGAGAATCGGTTTCGGGGTGATTCCTACCAGAATTTCGAATTCATCCTTTTCAATGGTTTCTTTTTCGAGTAGGGTACTCGCGAGTGTGTCCAAAACTGTTCGGCGTTCAGTCAGGATGGAAGTTGCTTGTTCAAAGGCTTCGTTGATGAAACGAGTCACCTCTTTGTCGATTTGTTCCGCGGTTTCTTCGGAATAATTCCGTTCTTCGCGGAGCTCTTTTCCGAGAAAGACCATTTCATCTTTATGGCCAAAGGTGCGTGCCCCGAGTCGGCTCATCCCATAACGCGTGACCATACTGCGTGCCATATGAGTCGCTCTTTCCAAATCATTCGATGGTCCGGTCGTCGTGTCTCCAAAGATGAGTTTTTCGCTAGCGTAGCCACCAAGCAGCGTAGTCAGTTCATCAAGGAAGTACTTTTCTGAGTGAAGATATCTGTCTTCACTGGGGACAGACATGGTATAACCACCTGCGTGACCACGAGAAATGATGGAAACTTTATGAACTGGGTCAGCATGAGAGAGGGAGGCGGCGACCAGAGCGTGGCCACCTTCGTGATACGCAACAATTTTTTTCTCTTGAGGACCCATAACCTTGCTTTTTCGTTCGGGACCGAGGAGTACTTTCTCGATCGAGACAATGAGTTCGTCCATACCCACTGTTTTTTTGTTACGGCGAGTTGCAAGAATAGCGGCCTCATTAACGAGATTGGCAAGATCAGCACCTGAGAATCCAGGAGTGCGCTCAGCCAGGCGGCGGATTTGAACTGATTCCTCAACGGGTTTTCCTTTGGTGTGGATTTTGATAATTTGTTCACGTTCGTTGATGTCTGGGAGGTCCATAGTCACGCGCCGATCGAAGCGTCCGGGGCGAAGCAAGGCGGGATCAAGAACATCGGGGCGATTGGTAGCAGCAATGACAATGACACTTGTTTCGGTTTCAAATCCGTCCATCTCGACAAGAATCTGATTGAGAGTTTGTTCCCGTTCATCGTGACCACCGCCAAGTCCAGCGCCTCGATGTCGTCCCACTGCGTCGATCTCATCGATGAAAACAATAGCGGGAGCATTTTTCTTGGCTTGCTTGAAAAGATCTCGTACTCGCGATGCTCCGACCCCAACAAACATTTCTACGAATTCAGACCCAGAAATGTTGAAAAATGGAACGCCAGCCTCACCAGCTACTGCCTTCGCCATAAGCGTTTTTCCAGTTCCAGGAGGGCCGAGCAAGAGGACACCTTTGGGAATTTTGGCTCCCATAGAGAGAAATTTTTTGGGATGTTTGAGAAATTCAACGATTTCTTCCAGTTCTTGCTTTGCTTCGATTGCTCCGGCAACGTCTTTGAATGTGAGTCGCTTCCGTTTATCCTTTGGGTCAAGAATTCGTGCTTTCGACATACCGAAGGAGAGCGCTTGTGAGTTTCCGCGTTGAGCCTGGCGCATCATGAACCAGATAAATCCACCAATCAAGAGAAAAGGCAACAAGAATGGGAGGAGAATAGCCGCCCAGTAAGAAGCTCCAGACGGCTCTTCGACGGTGATCACTACTTCTTTGAGATGTTCTTTGTCAACGCCGTAGTTGGCAAGGGTGTCTGTAAGAGAGCTCTCGGACTCCTTGGATGCTTTTTCTTTCTTATCATCTTTGCGCGTGATAGCCAGTTCATTGCCTTTCACGGTGATCGACTTGACCTCTCCTTGGTTTATGGAGGTTACGAGTTTGCTGAGAGATACATTGGAGGGTTTCGTTTGTGGCGACTCAATGAGAATAATGATGCCAGAAACAATAAAAAACAGTATGAGAACAGTCCAAAGATTTTTGAGTATGGTTTCCATAGCGAGGTGTTTAAGAAGGTGAATAGGTCAGGAATACTGTAGCATTCTTTCGGGTAAGCTTCAAGGTTTGAATAGTGACAGTGGCGTGCCGAGGCTTAGTGTTTTGGATCGCTTTGGTAAATGTGTCCATTGGAGCTCGACCGAGAGAAGCAGTCTTCCCTGAAAGTGCTTGAATAGCGTTGTGAAGAAGACTTCTTTGTTGGGATGACGAAAGAAGCAAAAAGGCTGTTTGCGAGAAGGAGGCTATGTTGTGATCGTAGTGGATGGGGCAGAGAGAGGATGCTTCTGGGGATGTTTTTGTTGTGAGGCGAAACAAGGATGCCGAATGAGCAAGTGTAGAAACAATGCTCGGATTAAAACGTTTTTGAATGAAAGGGATAAGTTCTTGACGGACGCGATTCCGGGTATAACGCGTATCATGGTTGCTGGCATCGGTTTGGAAGGGGAGATTACGCGCGGAGAGGTATTGTAGGATATCTTCTCGATTCAGAGTAAGCAGTGGCCGGATATACCGACCATTTTTCGGGAGCATACCTGCCAAACCGAGTGGTCCGGATCCACGAATCAGATTGAGCAGGAAGGTTTCTGCCTGATCATTCTCTTGGTGGCCGAGTGCGATTGTGGAAAAACCATATTTTTTGGCAAGGGTTTCAAAAAAAGCGTATCGGAAATCGCGCAGGGTCTTTTCGTCGTGTTTGTGGGATGTTTTTGGGTAACGCTTCACGAAGCAGGGGAGAGAGTGCTTTTGAGCGAGTGTCCGAACGAAACGTTCGTCGGAAAGTGAGTCTTTGCCACGTAGTTGATAATTCACGTGAGTAAGAGCCAGCGAAAATGAGTGTCTCGGCCGAAGAAATAACAGCATATCTAAAAGACAAACACTGTCTGGACCACCGGAAACGGCAATGAGGATATGTGATTTTTCGGGCCAGAGAGTATGCTGTGCCGCATACGTTTGGACGCGTTTCAGAAGACGCCTTGCCTTAAAGGGTAGAGATGTGGGCATGTTTGCGGAGGAGATGTTTGACCTCCTCGACCGCTTGTTCAAGTTTTCCCTGTTCATTTTCGACGATATAGTCATAGATGTCGACGTGTTCTAGCCATTCTTTGGCGTAGCTGAGACGCTCAGTGAAGTATTGTTCGTCTTTTGTGGCATCTCTCAAGCGAATCCGCTCCTCGAGTACTGAGATGGGTGATCTGATGAGAATAGCGAGTATTCCAGGAAAAATACGCTTAGCAGTCTGAACACCTTTCCAGTCTATTTCCCAGATTCCGATACGATCAACACATTCCGAAACGCGTTTCAGCTCCTGATGCGTGACACCATAACGGACGCCATTTTCATTTGTGGAGTATTCGGCGAATCCTCCTTCTCGAAGAGTTTCATCGAATATTTCTTGTGAGACGAAATAGTAGGGATGCCCCTCGGTTTCTCCGGGACGTGGCGGTCGGACAGTGGTGGTCACTATTCGTTCAAGGGGGAGACTGTGAGCGAGGCGTTCTATGATACTGTCTTTGCCTGTACCGGTCGGCCCGGAAATAATAAAGATGTTTTGTGTGTTCATGAGGATGTGGGGAGAAAACTGGTACGCAGTCTTCTCGAGTGTGAAACATCCAATGTTTCAATTTAGGCGACAGACAATGCTTCTGTCACTTCCTTGGTTTCTTTTGCTTTTCCTTCAGCTTTGATTGGGAGTAGTCCGAGTCGGTGGCTTTTCGCCTCGATGGAAAGGATACGCCAGGCATAGGCTTCGCCGGCAGTGAACACCTCTTCCATTTTCTTTCCAGGGTACACATCAGAGAACTCACTCACGTGTGCTAAACCATGGATATCTTTATCCAGATACACAAAGGCTCCAAAATGATTGATTTTATCGATTTTTCCTTGTACTTCATCGCCCACCTTATATTTTTCACTGACTTTTTCCCAAGGATCATTCTTGAGCGCCTTGATGGAAAGTGAGATACGGGCGTCTTCTATGCCGATAATTTTTGCCGAAACAGACTCGCCTGTCTTGATGATTTCTCGTGGATCGTCAATTAATTGCCAAGCAAGCTCGGAAATGTGGACCAGACCTTCGAGTTTTTCATCAGCCTTCTTCCCATCTGCATTGTCTGGGGCGGAAAATTTGACGAAGGCACCGAAATCAACCACTCCGCTTACTTCTCCTTCAATAATGTCGCCAATTCGAAGGCGATTGATCAGTTCGCGCTCTTTTTCGCTCTGAGCCGCTTTTTCACTCACAATCAATTTTTCACTTCCCTGGTCAGCATCAAGAATGCGGACACTCATCTCTTGTCCGACCAACTTTTTGAGTAACTCGAGAATTTTGTTCTTGTCGCCATCCTCGACTCGTGGGTAATGCTCACTGGAGAGTTGCGATACAGGGAGAAAGCCACTGATACCGTTGACTTCTATCATCAGCCCACCTTTGTTGGCATCCGTGACCTTGGTCTGAACGATTTCGCGGGCATTCAATTTTTCTTCAATATCTTCCCACGACTTCTCGTAGGAGGCTTCACGGATAGAAAGTTCAATATAGCCGTCTTCAGTCTCAAAACTGGTAAGTGTGGCGCTGACCTCGGTTCCGACCTTGAGTTTGCCGTCTGTTCCGAGCCCATCCCGCATTTCTTTGCCAAGAACAATACCGGTACCGAGGGCACCAATGTCAATAAGCGCGAAATTTGATGAGACATCCATGACGGTGCCGCGTACGACATCTCCGATACTTGGAATCTCAATAAGGTGTTTGGTCAACAAAGTTTCCATTTGGCTGACCGTAGCAGTTGTTTGTTCTTCAGACATAGTGAATGGTGTGTGATATTCTCGTTCGGCAACGAAGAAAATGAATGATTAAGAGCCGAAATAAACAAAAAAACACCTAATTTACGACAAGGCGCCTTTCCTAATGAGTCGACACAGGACGAAACCTGATGTTTCAGGGATTAATAGCATCCCCGTATTCAGTTGTCTTAATCAATGCTCTTAGTGAGGCAAAATCCAGTGTAGCAGGAAGCAGCGTGTTTCGCAAGTCCATATCCGCATACACTCATTTTTTGTGTCTGACACTTGACGATTTTCCGAGTACTTCCCATACTCAGTGTATATCATAGTGTAAGTCTGGTAAACAGAGAATCCAACGAATAAAATCTGTGAAGTGATCCGGATTGTAGATGCCGAAAAAGTCGCACATTGATTCCTAGGATTATCCGCTGCCTCTCGTTGCTGGGGGGCGATGTTTGGTGGGTTTCCCTGGATGAGAGTATCAGCTCTGAGGGGGTGAGGTTGCGGGAAAATCCCGAATGTATTGAACTTATAGATAAACTCCACTGTTCTTGTTAAGCGAAAAATTTCATTGGAGGATAAAAAATAAGAGGAAAACATATGGACATTCTGACGCAGAAGCAGAAGATAGTGTTGCAAGCCATTAAACAGTTCTTTGCTGAACACGGCCAGATGCCGACGGTGCGAGAGATCAAGGAGGAAAGTGCGCGACTCGGGTTGCAGCTCAGGAGCGTGCGGAGTTTTTTCCTCTATCTCAACGCTCTCGAGGAGAAAGGATATATCGAGCGGACATCGGAAGATCGGGGGATACTTCTCAAGGGTGTGACGAGCGATAATTTCGTCCAAGTTCCGGTCTTCGGTTCGGCGAGCGCGGGAGCGGCCGCGATGTTTGCTGACCAGTATGTTGAAGGGTATCTCCGAGTCTCCAAACGTCTTGTGAAGGATCGAAACATCTTCGCGGTGCAGGTCAATGGGACTTCAATGAACAAGGCGGTGGTGAATAGCAAGACCATTGAGAGCGGAGACTTTGTACTGGTCGATGGAGGCGTGAAGGAATATAAGAACAATGACCGAGTGCTGGTGGTGATAGACGGATTGGCGACCGTAAAGACGTACCGGACGGTAGACGGCAAGATGATCGCGCTCATTCCGGAGTCGACCGACAAACGGCACAAGCCGATTTTTCTTACCACCGAGGATGATTTCGTCATCAATGGTCTTGTGGTCAACGTGCTCAAACTGCCGAAATCAATAGGGGAGAGATAACAAATGTACACGAGGAAAAATATGTCCACCAAACCATCGATCATCGAATATATAGAGGATCAGTTTGCCGGGATTCCGGAAATACGTTCGCACAAGATGTTTGGCGAGTATGCGCTCGAGGCGCTCAGGACACTCGCTCTGCTTCCGATAGACAATAGATCGTGAAAATGTTGTAGAAAATATTGTTTCTTTTTGGCTTATTTGAATATCGACAAGGCTTTTTTTCTGTGTTAACCTAGGTAAGGTAATTTGGAGTGTTTGTGTTTGTCTATGAATATCCAGTATTACGGTGATTTTTGTTTTAAAATTACGACAAAACCGAATGGTCGGGCCACAGAGGATATTACGATTCTGACTGATATTCCGGAGAAATCAACCGGATTGCGCGCGCCTCAAGTAGAGGCACAGATAGTGATTTTGTCGCATCAGACGCGCGAGACTCTCGAATCGTCTGTCATGAAAGGGGCGCCTTTGATTTTTGACGCGCCGGGTGAATACTCCGTACGGGGGGTGACTCTGGTCGGTTTTCCGAGTTTTCGGGATACTCAAAATGGTTCAGTGAACGGAAGAAACACGTTGTTTCTGGTAGAATCGGAAGAAATGCGCTTGTGTTTCTTGGGTGCGCTCGGTCATGAATTGGAGCCATCGGTTATTGAAAAGTTAGGAGACGTTGATATTTTGTTCGTAGCTGCCGCGGGGACAGACACCTTGGCGCTCGATCAAGTCGATGATCTTGTGAGAAAGATTGAGCCAAAGATTACGATTCCGATGCATTATGCGATTGCGGGTATGAAGACAGATTTGCCAGATATCAAAAAGTTTTGTAGCGTTTTAGGGAACTGTCCTGATGAGACACTTACCAAGTTCAATGTGAAAAAAAGAGATTTAGAAGGTAAAATAATGGAGATTGTGCTTTTGGGAAATAGTTGATTGCAAGGTATTTATGTACTCAATTTGGGAAAAAATCGACACTATTCGTCAAAAACCGGAAACAATACGTCTCCAATACCTGTACGGATGCGTGACGGTTACCATGGTCTTTGTCGTTGGCATTTGGTTTCTTTCTTTGGGTGAAAGTTTTCGCACTGTCGCGACCGTGGTACGTGACGAAGATATTCGGAATAAGGCATTGCAGATTTTACCGCCGACGGATCAGGTTCGGCCGTCACTCTCTACGTTGTTGGAACAAGAAGGTGGCGGGATAGAGACTGGACAGGTGGATGTAGGAACGACGGAGAATCTTTTTCAGACCGAAATGCAGGAAAGAGAGTATCGGGCCAGTACTTCGGAGGATACAGCTGAGGTTGGTCCTCGATAAACACTGGAGGGTTTGTAGGTATGGATAATGCAAGGAATGTAAGACGTATGTCGGATTCACAGTATCATGACGGAAAGATTGAACCCCGCAGTATCACGGGTGAAGTGAAGCAGTCATATCTTGATTATGCGATGAGCGTGATCGTTGCTCGCGCTTTACCAGATGTACGTGATGGCTTGAAACCGGTTCATCGACGTATTTTGTACTCGATGTGGTCAACTGGTCTGCGATCAAATGTGAAGTTCCGCAAATCTGCGACGGTAGTCGGTGAAGTGCTCGGAAAGTATCATCCACATGGTGATACGGCTGTGTATGACACGATGGTACGTATGGCGCAGGATTTTTCCCTGCGTTATCCACTGGTGTGGGGACAGGGGAACTTTGGTTCGATGGACGGTGATGGAGCAGCGGCGTATCGTTACACGGAAGCCAAGCTTGCATCAATCGCTGAAGAAATGCTCGTAGATATTGAAAAAGATACCGTAGATTTCATTCCGAATTTTGATGGCGTACACGAAGAACCGACGGTGTTGCCAGCGAAGTTGCCTCAGCTGCTGTTGAATGGGACGGTCGGGATCGCGGTCGGTATGGCGACCAATATTCCACCTCACAACCTCAATGAGTTGGTAGATGGTATCTGCCATCTGATTGACCATTCCGAGGCGACGATTGATGACCTTATGGGCTTCATTAAAGGACCAGACTTTCCAACAGGGGGCATCATATACAATAGTCATGACATTCATCATGCCTATGCGACCGGTAAAGGACCGATTATGACTCGTGCGCGGGTGAATATTGTTGAGACAAAAGCCGGGAGCTTCCAGATCATTGTATCTGAGATGACATACCAGACGAACAAGTCGGCGCTGATCATGAAAATTGCTGATTTGGTCAAGGAAGACAAGATTATTGGTATCAAAGATCTTCGTGACGAATCGGATAAGGATGGTGTTCGGGTAGTCATTGAGCTGAAAAAGGATGCTTATCCTCAGAAAGTCCTGAATGCTTTGTATTCCATGACGGATTTACAGAAGAATTTTAATGTGAACATGCTCGCTTTGGTGGACGGGGTGGATCCACAGGTGCTCAACTTGAAGGCTATACTTGAACACTATATCAAGCATCGAGAGATCGTGGTGACTCGTCGAGCGCAGTTCGAGCTCCAAAGAGCTCAGGATCGAGCGCATATCCTTGAAGGCTTGAAGAAGGCATTGGACCATATTGATGCTGTCATTGAAACGATTAAACGATCCGCAAACAAAGAGGAGGCACATTCGAATCTCATGAAGAATTTTCGACTTTCTGAGCGTCAGGCGACCGCTATTCTTGAGATGCGTTTACAAACCCTATCAGGGCTCGAACGGAAGAAGATTGATGATGAACTTGCGGAAAAATTGAAGTTGATTGCTTATTTGGAGGATTTGTTAAGACATCGTCAGAAGATTCTTGGCTTAGTAAAGAGTGAATTGATCGAAGTACGTGACAAATACGGTGACGAGCGAAGGACGAAGGTTGTGAAGGGTGGCATCGGGGAGTTTAAACAAGAAGATATCATTCCAAACGAAGAAGCGATTGTTACGCTGACTGAGGATGGATATATCAAGAGAATGAATCCGACCGTATATCGTGTACAAAAGCGTGGTGGTAAGGGTGTGATTGGCGCAACGACCAAGGAAGAGGATCGAATCGCCATAGTATTAACCATCGAAATGCATGATAACCTCATGTTCTTCACGAACTCTGGAAAAGTTTTTCAGATGAAGGCCTATGAGATTCCTGAATCTTCACGGACGGCTCGTGGACAAGCCATAGTGAACTTTTTACAGATTTCTCAGGAGGAGAAAATAACGGAAATGATCTCCTTAAACAAGGATAGTGCGTACAGATATTTGTTCATGGCGACACGGAATGGTACGGTCAAGAAGTCAAAATTGGATGAGTTTGAAAATGTCCGTCGGAGTGGTTTGATAGCCATCACGCTGGAGAAAGGTGACGTGTTGGGTTGGGTGTGGCCGACGACGGGAAGTGATGAGGTCGTTATGACGACTGCTGATGGGCAATCAGTCCGTTTCAAGGAGTCGGATGTTCGACCGATGGGTCGAAACGCTGGAGGAGTACGTGGCATGAAACTCAAAGACGAAAAAGACAGAATTGTTGGGATGGATATCATCGATAGAGATGCCAAAGATATGGAGCTACTGGTATTGTCGCAGAATGGATATGGCAAGCGCTCGGCTTTGAAGCAGTTTAAGACACAAAAGCGCGGTGGTTCTGGAATGAAAGCGATGAAAGTGACACCAAAGACAGGTGATATCGTCGGAGCTCTGGTCACCAGTCTAGCGAATATCGAGGACGATCTCATTTTAACCTCAGAAAAAGGCACTATTATCCGCATACCGTTCAAGTCGGTACCGCTTCTTGGTCGGGTGACTCAGGGGGTGCGAGTGATGAAGCCACAGACGAAGGATGTGGTTGCCGCTTTCACTCTCTTATAAAGCACGCTGCTTGTCTGAGGGGGCGTATGATATGTGGGAGAAAAAATGTATCATATACAATAAGAAAGAGGCTCATCAGCCTCTTTTTTTTGTTGCGCGATGCACGTATCCTTCGTAAAATGCATCTGTGGACGTCGGGCTTTCTTTCTATGTCAGGAAATCTGAAAAATCCGGGAGTTGCGAGAATCAGTGGGGCATGGTATCGTGCTTTTGTGATATTTTAATTTGAGCGCGATGTAGTTTGGTCGATGATCCGGCTCTGTCGTTGCTGACACAAGAGGCGTATGGCGCTTACACATAAGCAGAAGGAAAAAGTAACCACTCCTTTCCGGAGACACGATAAAGACACTGGTTCCCCAGAGTACCAAATCGTGCTTTTCACAGAGCAGATTAAAAGATTGACGACTCATCTCAAGAAGAACGCGAAAGATTTTCATTCTCGTCGGGGTTTATTGAAAATGGTTTCTCGTCGCAAGAAACTGATGAGTTACCTGGAAAAGGTAAACGAACAGGCAGCGCAGAAGCTCCGAAAAGATCTGAGCCTGTAAGACGATGGTGACTTTGTATCACTTCTGAATGGTTTTTTAGAGGACAAGGAAGCGTTATCCAAAACAATGAAGAGAAACTCCCTGGCACTCTGAAGAAGAGGGTTTCCTTAAAGAAAGTTTATGGCAAAATTTCCTGAACAGCGAGTTGGTGTCCTCGTTGATGTCTCCAATCTGTATCATAGTGCTCGGGTTTTGTATAAGAAGAAAGTGCATTTTAAAAATGTACTGGAAAGCGCCGTCTCTGGACGTAAGTTGATTCGGGCGATTGCCTATGGCATCACAACGACCGAGGGGATGGAAGACAAGTTTATTGAGGCACTTGAGAAGACCGGATATGATGTGAAAACGAAGGACCTACAAATCTTTCCAGATGGATCGAAGAAAGGTGACTGGGATGTTGGTATTGCCATCGACGCTGTCAAGATGTCGCGCAGCCTTGACGTCATTGTCTTGATTTCTGGTGATGGTGATTATATTCCTCTGGTAGAATATATCCAGAATACGACCGGTTGTCGGGTGGAAGTCATCGCTTTTGGCGAATCGGCCTCAGCCAAGTTGATTGAACGGGCTGATGAGTTTACCAATCTTTCTGAAGGACCCAAGCGGTATCTTATGGGTTAGAAGAGGCCTGTTTTTTTGGGAAGTTTTCGGAAATAAGATGATACACTTCTCGTGTCTTTTCGGGTCTGTTGCGAGTACTCCCAAAGAATCCCTCAACGGCCTACAAAGGTCCTAGACCGGGCCGGCGAGCCAACATCAATATTTCTCAAGCGACCGGTTCCCGTCCGTAAAGGCCGGAGGGAAGAATCGTCACGGAAGGTGGCGATTTTTCTTTTCTTATATAAGGGAATTTTTATCAACGGTATCAATATGAATAATCTCAGTCCGTATTCAGCCATATCCGATGGTGGCAAAAAGCGAATCAGATACAACGGAAATAACGTATTTCAACCTATTGATGACGTCAAAGAATCCGATTTCAGCGAAGGGATCACAACAGGAAGGATCGCGAAGATTTTTCAGGATCCAGAATATTTTTATCATCTCCACAAGATAGACAACGGGATATTTTTTGGAGCGGTGGAGTATTTCCGATCGATCGGTGCCGAGTGGCGCAATCTTCCTCTCACGACGCTTATGATCTCGTCTCCGGGAGAAGTGTATGCCGGGAAAACGCTGGATTACACGACCGATACGCTCCCGGTTGATATATCCTGGTTCGATAGTGAGCGGAATGTTTTCCTTTCGGAAAGCTCGCAATTCTATCTCGAGCTCCGGCTTCTGACGCAGAATATCGATAAAGTATTTTCCATATACAATTCATTCAGGAAAGAAAAAGCGGACTTTTGTCACCTTTCAGAATTCCAGCACATCGAATTCGAGGGGAAGGTTTCTTTTGACCAGAATATTGGTATCTTTCTCGGTTTGGTTCGTCGCATCACGAAATATCTCATAGATAACGAGAAGGAGAGTCTGAAATATTTTATCGGCGATGCAAAGTTTGAAGAACTCCCCTAGGCTTTTTCAGAGGGAAATATCGTTACGATCACACTCACGGAGGCACTTGAGGCTCTCTTCAAGGAGACAGGGGATGATACGTACAAGGAATTCAGCCTGAAAAACTTCGGTGCATGGGAAGAAATCAGACTTACAGAGATATTCGGCAAGCACGTCATCGTGACGAAATTCCCGCTGCTGCAGATTCCTTTCTATCACAACGAACTTAATAAGAACGAGGACGGCGCTCCGCTTGCCGAGAACGCGGATTTTATCCTGTGCGGGTATCGTGAGACGGTCGGAAGCGGAACGCGCATTTCGAGCCCGGAAGCGTTGAGAGAAAAGGCGAAGACATTCAATCTGCCGCAAGGAGACTACGATCCATATATTCAGACGAGGCTTCAGGGGAATCACCAAAAAACTTCGGGTTTCGGTCTCGGATGGCAGCGGTATACGCAGTGGATTCTTCAGCTGCCGTATATTTGGGAAGCGACGCATATTCCTCGCGGACATCATCTCCCTAAACCATAAATGTATATCATGAATCATATGGTACAGAATATTGAGCAAATGAATTATTCTGAATTTGTTGGTTTTATCAAAGAGAGAAATCGGCCATCTGGAGGTATAAAGACCGTACATTCTGTTGCAGTCAATGCTTTTTTAAATGCCTCCAGAAGAGTACTTGAGATTGGGAGCAATACTGGATTTACGAGCGTGAATCTTAGTCTTTTGACTGGCTGCGGGGTAGTCGGGGTAGACGTAAATGAGACATCTATTACTGAAGCGAGAGCATATGCTAAAGCTCAGAGGGTTCATGAGAGAGTTGCTTTCTTGAAGGCTGATGCTATTAAGCTTCCGTTTGAAGATAATGCTTTTGATTTGGTCTGGTGTAGCAATGTGACTTCTTTTATATCCGATAAAG
>CAYRWQ010000017.1:0-16341 GCA_964428075.1 uncultured Bdellovibrionales bacterium | reverse complement strand
CTTGGCCGGCCGGTATCGCACGGCTGTGTCCGTTTGGGTGTCGGATCTGCCAAGACGGTTTATGATTGGGCACCAGAAGGGACACCGGTTATCGTTCATTGAGTCATTTGCGTGAAGATTATTTTGTACACACCGTTTTTGAGATTGACGCGCAGTTTCTTTGTGCTAGAATTCTGGTGTTTTTCAAATGGGTAAAAAGCCCTTTTGTTTTTATTATTTTATGAGGGCCTGTAGTAAAGTGGTATTATGCAGCATTCGCATTGCTGAGTCAGGAGTTCGATTCTCCTCAGGTCCACAAAATACCGATTGAGGCTTTAAAGAGCCTCTTTTATTATTGACAAAATCGTAAAAAATGAGTATAATTAGACTTCGTAGGTAAAAACTTGCGAACGCCTCATTTCCCGGCGCCCAAGGGAAAAGTTCTTTGAAAGGAGGCGATGATGGCTCAGCCAATCGTATTAGATCGAAAAGTGCAAGACGAAGATCGACGGGTTAGACCGTGTGATACAATGTTCACCAAAACACGGCTCCTGAGACCTGACCGCCAGTTAATCGTACCGGCCGGGACGGTGCCCATCGATGTGACACGGTTCTTCCTCCAGACCAGTACAAGCCTTTGCGTCCACGACTCGTTTGTAGACTGCTTTAATCTCCGTGGTAGGGAGAGAGCGGATTCGGCCCTCAAACATTCTTATATAGCCTCGCACCTCCAAGTGAGTGCTTGCGACTGTTCGATTAGGAGTGAACTGCCGAAAGAGCCCCTTTTGACGCTCAAAGACATCGCGTTTTGTATCGCAGCACATCAGCGCGGCGAGTCGAACTTACTACTGGACAACGACAGCTTACATATCTTTTATGTCAAGCGTGAAAATGGTGAAGCTTGTGGCGTGATTGTCAAGTGCTTTTCCAATATCTATCGTCGGTGTTTAGTCTACGAATGGCAGCTCGTTGCACAGGGTATGTGGAGGCCTGGCCTCCAGGTTATCTGCCCCGGAACTGCAGTGCTCTGACCCTTCAGCCCATTGGGCAAAAGACTCTTGGACACTGAGTTCTTCAACCCCGAATTATACCGAATGGTAGTTCGGGGTTATTCTTTTTTCTGCTTGTTTGAGGTGTTTGTCTCTTTTGAAAATATATAGGTGAGGTTGGCGAATGCCTCTTACTTGTTTGAGGCTTTTTTGGTTTGTCTTTTTTGAGTGAATCTGTTGTAAATATGCGCTTTTGGCATGTTGACACCAGTATGTAAAACTGATATCCTTTCAAGTGTAAGTCCCTCGGGGCTTTTTTAAGTAGAGAAAATTATGGGTGGTCTGTTCCGGTTCGTTCAAGAAGCGAAATTAGAACTTTTTCGGGTGAATTGGCCGAATCGTAGTGAGGTGATTCATTATACGATGCTGGTGGTTGGCATTAGCTTGTTCGTTTCAATGTTTTTGGGAACATTGGATACAGCGTTTACTTGGTTTGTGGAACGATTCCTTTTGCGAGGTGCTTGAGTATAGCATAATTTTATCTGATCATTTTTCAAAACAGAGCTATGACGAAGCAGACACAGCATCACGGACGCGCATGGTATGTCATTCATACCTATTCGGGGTATGAGGATAATGTGGCGCGTAATATGAAGCAGCGTATCGATTCGATGGATATGCAAGATCATATCTTTGATGTCTTGGTTCCGAAAGAAAAGAAAATCAAGATTAAGGCGGGGAAGCGTGTCACTGTCGAAGAACGCATTTATCCTGGATATGTTTTGGTAGACATGATTGTTACCGATGCGTCATGGTATGTGGTTCGCAATACGCCTAATGTCACCGGGTTTATTGGATTAGGGACCACTCCAACCCCGATCGATTCGAAGGAAATTGAAATGCTCAAGAAACGTATGGGCGTTGACGAGCCGAAGTATAAGATAGACGTGCGCGCGGGCGATATGGTGAAGATAGTGGATGGCCCATTTAAGAATTTCGAAGGTAAAATTGAGGGGGTAGATGAAGCGAAAGGTAAGGTGAAGGTGTTGGTGTCTATTTTCGGACGTGATACTCCGGTTGAACTTGATTTCTTGCAGGTGAGGAAATCATAAAGACACCATCGTGGTTTGTAAGATGTGTGTGATGATGGCGGGAATGGTTGATGGCTTGATCCGTGATAAATAATAGAGTGAACCAGGGTAAGATGTAATTTACGTGTTGAGACGAGGCGGTTTGGTGGTGTGAGACTCCTCGTTTCGCCCAGAGACGATTATGGCAAAAGCAATTAAGACGGTTATCAAACTGCAGATTCCTGCAGGTAAAGCCAATCCGGCACCGCCGGTTGGACCAGCGCTTGGTCAGCACGGTCTGAATATTCAAGATTTTTGCTCTCAGTTCAATGAGCAGACCAGAGAGAAACTAGGGGATATTTATCCGGCTGAGATTACTGTGTACGAGGATCGAACTTTTACTTTTGTTCTCAAGACTCCGCCTGCATCAGACCTGCTCAAGAAGGCAGCCAATGCCGAGAAGGGTTCAGCTAACCCGCTTAAAACCAAGGCTGGGAGTATTACCGGAGCACAGTTACGTGAGATCGCCGAAAAGAAAATTGTTGATTTGTCAGCAAATGACGTCGAGGCAGCGATGAAGATTATTGCCGGTACAGCTCGTTCTATGGGTATCAAGGTTGGAGAATAGTAATAATTTTTTATTGTGCGGCAGAACAGGGGCTCGTTATGACCGCGGAAACGTTATGAGAGGTAAACAGTATCGGGAAGTATTTGAACTGATTGATCCAAAGAAGGAATATTCTATCGAAGAAGCCATTGCTTTTGTGAAGGAGCATAAGATGGCAAAATTTGATGAGTCGGTTGAGGTGCATATGCATCTTTCTATCAATCCTAAGAAGTCAAATGAAGCGGTTCGTGCGACAGTCGTTCTACCGAATGGCACTGGTCGTGCACTTCGGGTGGCAGTGGTGACACTGACCAAAGAGAAGGAAGCGCGCGATGCTCAGGCAGATATTATTGGGGGTGAGGATATTATTGCGCACATCAAGGAAGGAAAAGTGAACGCGGGGGTAGATTTTGATGTGTTAGTCGCCACCCCTGAGATGATGCCGAAGCTTGCTCTTATTGCCAAGATTCTCGGTCCAAAGGGTATCATGCCTTCACCAAAGACAGAGACAGTGACCTTGAAAATTTTTGAGACGGTTGAGGCTCTGAAGAAGGGGAAGAAGGTGAGTTTTAAGAATGATGATTCTTCTAATGTTCATGTTTCAATCGGGAAACTCTCGTTTTTACCTGAGCAGTTGGCGGAGAATTTTTCAGTTTTTATAGATGCGGTTAATAAGGCTAAGTCGGAGACACATAAGGGAAAGCTGATCGTTACAGCGTCTTTGTGTTCAACTATGGGTCCGAGTTTGCGTATTAAACTGTAGTCGTGTTTCGTGTTGTTATACATGAAATGGACATCAAAACTCCCTTGGAATGCCGAGGGAGTTTTGATTGATGTCAAAGAAAAGGATGAGATGATTTAGGGTTTTTCTGGCAAGGTGACTTCGAATGTTTCTGTAGGAGTTGAGATGGTTATTGACTGACCACTTAGGGTAATGGCGTGAGCCTCTGCCAGCATTTCAGAGAAATATTGATGAGTGATGCTGCCTTCAGCATTCCAGACAATAAGTCGTTTGGCCGAATTGTCGAGACCGATGATGAACGAGTTGTTAGATTCGATCGCCAAAAGTAACTTTTCTGGTTTTGTATGGGGTGACTCGAACGTGCGTATTTCTTTACCCTTGGAAAACTCCTTGAGTGACCCATCTGAAAAAATGAAAATCGTATCACTGACGGCGAAAGAAGTGTTTTTGATATTGAGAAGCGGCTGTTTGAGCCAGTTGGTTCCAGGACCGAATCCTCCCGGAGTCCTTGGGAAACGAAGCAGCATGGTATTGTCAGCGTTCAAAACGTAAAGGTAGGTGAGGTAGGCACGGATCTGAGCTATATTTTCAGCGTTTATTGGGAGGATGTTCTCAGAAAAAACATGATTGATCGGGCTCCAAGCGAAGAGTTTTCCGGTATCCGTTAAGAGGAAGAGGAGGTTGAGATCGGGCATGGGGGTGAGAGCGCGGACCGATCCAATGCCGGTCGGAAAAGGAAATGAGGCGTTTGTCGCAGGAATCTCGAGCGTCATTTTGGTCATCACAATGAGTGTATCGTTGAGGTAGGTGAGAGCTGAGATATCGGGATGGCTGAACCGTTTTTGGGGAGCGGGTAAGTCAAGAGTGCGCGATTCCTGCTCACGGAGTGTGGATGCGGCGGTGGGTGGCGCTATGATTTCAGTTTCTTTTGTGAGAGAGGTATTTTCGATATCAGCGTTTCTGTGAGATATCCCAAACAGAAAGAGCGTTGTCAGACTGATCGCGATGAGAAATATCGTGAGTATACGTCCTGTACGAGGAAGTCGGCAGAAGAACGCTCGAGACACGAGAAAGAATGTGGTCATTTTGGTTCGCAGAAAAATCTGAGCTGCAGCGAGGGTCGCGCGATACGCTCTTGTTGGGCTGGGGGAGGCCTTTTTTGAGAGGGATAATACACGGGGTATAGCGATCGGACGGGAAAAACACTTCATGGGTGTTTGTGAGGTGCATCGGGACACTTCTTCAAAGAAGCGTCGAGGGAGCAATCTGAGACGGGCATTGAACAGATGAGGAGTGTGTGTTGAAATGAAAGACTGGATCGGGCTGATGAGCCGTGGTGTCTGGCGCACCTGATATTGGAGCGCTCGGAAGCACTGTTGTATGAAAAGAGAGCAGATTCCTATTTTTTGCCCAACAGAGTGTGTGAATGGGGAAGTTTCATCTGACGGGGTCTTGTGGTCACCTTGGACATAGATATGCCCGGTTTTTTTGTCGGTATATTCTTGATTGAGGTGATTGAGGTGTGATTGCTTGGGAGTACTTGGTTCCTCCAGAAGCGCCGAGGCAATACTGGCTTGCTGCGTGGTTTGGAAGGCGGTTTCTGAAAAGTAACTTTGGGTATGATTTTTACGCTTAGAGGCATCCTTGGTTTTGGGATTTGTTTGAGGAGCCTCCTGAATATCAATGATGATAGCACCGCCTTGTTTCAGCTTGTTCACCATGGCCGTGCGGAGAAACTGCCCAAGACGTTCTTGAGTCATCTCTTTTGCATATCGAGTGAGGATGGGTTCGCCGATTACCTCGATGGTTTTCGGTAACAGGAAAAGGATGCGGTCGGCAGGAACCAATCGGCCGCTTGATATCTCAACAAAGGTTTTGATTGGATTTTCGTTCGCCTCAAGCGAGGTGAGTCCATCGCTGATATGTGAGATGTTTCCATTCCGTACGAGATAGATACGTCCATTGCCAGCGACAGAAAGGTGTATTGAGTTTTTCTCAAGAATAGCAATAGTTCCGTGAAATTTTCCGAGCCAGTTGATATTTCCGTGTTTGACGATTTCCGCGAGTGCGACATTGATTTTGTGTAATGCAGCTTCAAAGCTTTCTACTGCTCCACGGCGTGGATTAGAAAAGTACTCGTTTTTGGCAACGGAAAATAAAAAATTAACGATGTACTTTGAGTCTTCGCTTTGGTCGTCGATTTCGAATACGCCGAGCAGAGTTCCGAGTACTGCGCCGACAACATGCTCGTTTTCGTGGCGAAATATCTTGATGAAGTGTTCAGACTCTGACCCTCGCGTTGCTTGGATTTCAGAAATGACACGAACATGCTCCCGAAAAATAACAGATTTTTCTTTTTTTGATTCTTTCATAATTGCGTCTTTTTAGTATAGCATAGTCCACGGCTTATATCAGGGCTTATACGAGGTATTTTTCGTTGACTTTTTTGGGGATTCTGTCGTATACTCCCAAAGAGGCTCGCTGTAATCCGTCTTTTTCTTTTTTGTATGTCTCTCGCCCTGTTTGACGCAATGTTTGGATCGAAAGCGCGCGCTCGAGTCATTCGTTTTTTTTTATTGAATACCGAGGGGGAATACGCGGTACTGGATGTGACAGCGAAAATTCTTTTACCGCGAGTTGACGTAGCACGTGAGATACACAAGCTTACAAAACTCGGGATGGTTCTCGAGAAATCGCGTAAAGGGAAAAAGGTATATGTCACTAATACTGCGTTTCCGTTTTATACGGAACTGAAAAGTCTTGCCTCGAAATTGAACGTGCATGCCCAGTCACAGGTCTTTAAGAGACTTCGGGCGATTGGTGAGGTGAAGCTGATCCTGATCAGTGGCCTTTTTTTGAATTACGCAAAAAGTAAGGTGGACATGATTCTCGTGGTGAATAACGTGAATCGGACGAAATTACGGCATGCTATCCAGTATCTTGAAGCGGAAGCTGGTAAGGAAATACAATTCGTTCTGATGAATTCTGAAGAGTTGCACTATCGGCTTAATATGTTAGATCGGTTTTTCGTGGAGTTTCTGGAGGGACCCTATGAGGAAGTGGTCAATAAGGTTCCAGAACTGAAACGGTTCATTGCTGGCATACACAAATAATTTTTTGTCGGTAGAAGCAATATGGAACTCTGGGGAGTACTCTTGATTGGTATCGTTTCTGTATTGGCTACCTTGGTTGTTGTGCGGTGGCACCGGAGCACTGAACAGCGAGACGGAAGGCAGGAACTTTCCACCCGTATCGAAGCCCTGGATAGACGTTTCGACGAGCGTCTCGATCATGTGGCGCAAGCAATCAATCATCAGTTACACGGATTCCAAAATCTACTGGATAGTCGTTTGTCTGATAACACTTTGCATCTCGACAGACAGCTCGGCAGTGCGGCGAAATCGTTCGTTGAGGTACGTGAACGGTTGGCGCAGGTTGATCAGGTGAATCGCCAGATCCTTGAAGTCAGCAAGGATGTAGCGTCTCTTCAGGAAATATTGACTGCTCCGAAAATTCGAGGTGGTTTCGGTGAAATGATGTTGTATGACTTACTCGAGAAGATGCTTCCGAAGGAGTACTATACGACTCAGCACACGTTTAAGAGTGGTGAAACGGTAGACGCGTTAATCCGATTGAAGGGGGGCGACATCAGTGTTGATTCGAAGTTTCCATTGGAGAATTTTAAGCGGTTACTTTCCGCATCTTCGGATGACGACCGACGTGTGGCTCGTCGTCAGTTTTTGAGTGACGTCAAGAAACATGTTGATGCGATTGCTAAAAAGTATATCGTTCCGAGCGAAGGGACGCTTGATATCGCACTCATGTACATTCCAGCAGAGAATGTCTACTACGAAGTGATCATCAAGGACGAGGAGGAACAGGGTTTGTTGGCGTATCTTATGGAGCGACGGGTGATTCCGGTCTCCCCAAACTCTTTTTATGCGTACTTGAAAACGATTTTGTTTGGTTTACAGGGTATGCATATTGAGAAACGGGCTAAGGAAATTTTGGGGCAGTTGGAAAAACTTACGCGTAGCCACGATCAATTTTCTAAGGAATTTGAGATATTAGGTGGTCATCTTGGGAATGCTCGTAAGAAATATGAAGATGCTGAACGCCTGTTGGATCGGTTTTCGGATGAGCTGATTCGTGTACATGGTGGACATGAGCATATTACGACCGAATTGTTGGCAGAGGGTACTTCTGAACCAAGAGCGTTATGATGATCTGGCATCGGGGACAATTTGAAACCGAGATGAGGAAAGATCTTCCGCGTGTAGATGAGGGGAAGACTTTCTTTCAAAATAGTATCGTACGGTCTTTGCTTTTAATACAAGGTGTGTTGATGTTGGCATCGTTGAGCATTCTCATTCTTTTCATTCAACCGATAGGGGCGATTTCGGTGTTGCACTACAATGTTTATTTTGGCGTGGATCTTTTGGGGACATGGTGGCAGACGGGTATTCTCCCATTAGTGGCACTGATATTTGCATCTGGGAATCTTGGATTGGCATATCGTCTTTACACGGTGACGCGCGATCGGATCGCAGCCTATCTCGTTCTTTTTGGGTCAGTGATGTTGTTTTCTGGTGTGTTGCTCGGCTGTGCTGCGGTGGCGTATATCAACTATTAGCGAGTGCTTCTGTGAAGGTCAGCAGCGTGAACAGGTATGGTCGAATTTTTCCTGAAGCCATTTTTCATTTCTTTTTTGGTTACCACGACGATACTCTTGGTTTTCCTTTCAATCACGCGTTTTTCTCCTTGGTTTCGCGATCGCAAACATCATTGGTTTCGTTTTGGAGGTATTGCGCTTCTTATTGGTTTTTTTTCGGCCTTCTTTTTGGATGGTCGTGTAGTGATGACCATGCAATTGTGGGGTTTTTGTCTGGGTTCTTTCGTCTTGCTGGCGTTTAGCCTCTGGGACGATCTTTTTGGACTTTCTTGGCGTGTGCAGATATTTTTTCAGCTGGTACTTGGGTTACTTCTTTTTCTTTTTGGTGTACGGATTCTTTTTGTGACGAACCCGTTTGGTGGCACTTGGTCTCTCATGTCAGAGATTTCGTTTTTGCCGGCATTTCTTGCAGGTTTACTTTGGCTAGTGCTGGTTATGAATGCTTTGAACTGGTTGGATGGGCTAGATGGCCTGTGTGGAGGTATTTCATTTATTTCTTTAGTGTCCATTTTCTTTCTATCGTTGAAACCAGAAGTCAATCAACCGGCTTTTGCGATTATTGCGGCATGTGGCGCGGGAGCGGTTCTTGGTTTCCTTCTGTTTAATCTACCCCCGGCACGTATCTTTGCCGGAACCAGCGGGTCAATGTTTCTTGGTTTTTTGTTGGTTTTCCTTGCGACTGCTGCTGGCACCAAAATCGCCACGGCTTTACTTATACTTATTTTACCGGTTGCAGATGCCTGTGCGGTTATCATTGAAAGGTTCCTCTTTGGCGTCTCAATATTTGAGCGGGATCAGCGGCACTTGCATCACAAACTCTTCTTGTTGGGATGGTCGCAGAGGCGCATTGCATTGTCGTTATTACTTTTTACAGGCGTGATTTCGTATCTGGCACTGAATACGAAGAGCGATGGCAAATTGTTCTTACTGATCATTTTTTTCCTTGCCACACTCCTATTTTCTTTTCTGGTGACCAGGCAGATACGTTTGAAGACAGAAAGACGTGGTTCAGGCGGGGGTCGAACCACCACTGCGCTTTCGATATGAGCCGGTGAGTGTCTGGTGATATACATGAAACCCCGGAAGTTTCCGGGGTTTCATGTATATAACAATCATGAAGGAACAAAGAAGGACTGAAATGAAATCTATCGATATGCTGCGACATGAGCAGAGTACTTCTTCAGATTGTTCAGCTGATGAGCATTCAGTGTTTTGGACTTCATGATCGCCTGACTGATAAGGCTTTTCGAGAATTCAGCAGATGTCCCGATATGAACTGGTTGTTGCGTAACCTGTTTACGGAGGTAATCCTCGATATAGACCTTATGTTCTGCCGAGAGAGACGAATCTGGATTTTTCTCAAGGAAGTTCATGAGCGCGTGACGAGCAAGATGTGTGACGCCTTCTCCGGCGACAGCGGTTTCAACAAATGCATCTTCAGTCTCGCGAGACACTTCTGTAGGAGTTTTTGAAGGCACTTCTTGGGTTGCCTGAGCAGCAGTGACCGTATCTTCGGTGGACACATCGGCATCAGTTTCAGAGGTATCGGTAGAGGATGACTCGGTATCACTGGTTGAGAGAGTTTCGGTGCGTTGCGAATAGGAGTAAATGCCGAGTGCGATAGCACCGACGATGAAGATGCTGATGATGACGCGAAGATTTTCCTGGAACCAAGTTTGTACTTCATTCGTAGTGGTTTCTTCGAAAAGCGGATCTTGTTCATCTTTGTTGGATGATTCGTACATAGAGTTGTTCACCTCTCTTTCTAGGGTTATTTTTTTATGATGGCTTACGTTGAAGCGATTGGCGGCTCAAAATACCTCGGAAACCGAGGCGAGAGCTCATCGACCCCCCCCTCTTGTGTATAGTAGGTTTCTGAGTTCAGGGTGTCAACTGGACAATATGATTCATTTATGGCTAATTTTTGGGTTTTTATGAGTGTATTCACGAGATGGTCCGGATTGCCTAAACGTTTGGGGAAGTTTGGTGATGGTTTGATATGGATTTTGTTGAATGCACATGATACCTGCGAAGCATTTCTTTTCTTGATTGTATGCTTCCTGTTTTCGTCACGCGTTGTTATTTAAAATTCTGTTTTTATTGTGAACCAATGCATGGATACTTTTTCATAATATATATGCTTCGCGTGAGAGATCATTTCTTCTTCGAGAGAAATAAAAAAATATTTTTTATTATACATGTATGATTCTTGACAGGAATAAAAAATACTTTGATTTTTTTTGAAATGATATATAATAATAAGTGCATGAGAGAAGTTTCCATGCTTTGCACGAACAAGAGGGGATGTTGTGTGCGTTAAATAGATTTCGTATCATGGACAACGTCAGATGATACGGTAATTATGGAAGGAGGTGAACATTATGGCAGCCAAGAAGACAGCAAAGAAGGCCGTAAAGAAGACAGTGAAGAAGGCGGTGAAGAAAACCACCAAGAAGCGAGCGTAGTTTTTTGTGTTTTTAACACCAAAAGAAAAACAAAATCCCATCGTTTCGGCGAGGGGATTTTGTCGTCTATGGTGTTGAAGCGTACGCAGTTATTTTTGTGGAGCAGGACTATTTTTGAAAGACTATTCAGAATATATATGCACGCAGCGATTTTTGCGCGCGAGATCGCGCTGGAAGATACTCTGTGTGCCAGGTAGGATATTTGGTATTTTTTTTACGAGGGATTCGCGCTGTTCTGGGCTGATTTCAAGCCAGATATCTAATGTGAGGCTTGGAAATTGATTTCGAATATCCGCGATGGTTTGTAGGAGCCGAAGGATATGAGCGAGGCCTTGTTTTGTGCTGACGAGGGCGCTTGATGGTTCGTAGTTTTTTACATCGGGCGAGCAACGCTGATAGATTTTTTGGGAGAGATACGGGAGATTGGCGAGAATATAGAGATGACTGGAATTATGCATAACGCTTTGGGGGAGTGCGATGAGGAGATCGCTGACGAGGAAACGTGTGTGTATGCGCGGGCGTAGGATACGCGCATTGCGTTTAGCGATGGTTAATGCATCGAGTGAGGTATCGAGTCCAAACGCACGGATATGTTTTGGATCGATATACGGTTCAATTGTTTTGACAATGGAGAGGAGAATATTGCCACTGCCTGTTCCGACATCGATGATAGTCGCAGGCGTTCGTGTAGCACGTTCATTCGAGTCATTATATATGATGCGTGCGATTGCTGATTCGACGAGGAGTTCTGTTTCCGGTCGTGGAATAAGTGTTGCCTTATTGACTGAAAATGTAAAACCGTAAAATTCTTTTTGTCCGGTGATGAGAGCGATTGGTTCGTGCTTGATGCGTCGTTTCAGTAAAGATAAGAAGGCGTTATATTTTTGTGCGGTTATACAGTACTCTGGATGAGCAATGAGGAATTCTTTGGTTCGTCGTGTGACGAAGGAAAGTAAGAGTAAAAAATCTCCAGGCAAACAGAGTGTTGGTCGGGCATCGAAGATATTTCGAAGTGAACGTTTCATACGAGGGATACCGACGTGTTCTTTTCAGCCGCCTCGAGCTTGAGGCGCATGTCTTCCTCTTCAAGAGCCTGAATGATAGGATCGATGTTCCCGGAAAGTACAGACGGGACATTGGAGAGGGAAAGTTTGATGCGGTGATCTGTAATGCGATCTTGCGGGTAATTGTAAGTTCGGATTTTTTCGCTTCGGTCTCCAGTGCCAATTTGGTTGCGTCTAGCATCGCCGAGTTCTTTATCACGCTTTTCCTCTGTGATCTGAAGCAGGCGGGAGCGGAGTACCTTCATGGCTTTATCCTTATTTTTTATCTGCGACTTTTCATCCTGACAGGAAACAACCAGACCAGTTGGAATATGAGTGATGCGAACTGCGCTGTATGTGGTATTAACCGACTGTCCTCCTGGGCCGGACGAACAGAATGTATCGATACGGAGATCGTTTGGGTTGATACTGATATCGATTTCTTCGGCCTGAGGAAGAACGGCGACGGTAGCGGTTGATGTGTGGATACGACCGACTTTTTCTGTCTCTGGAACGCGCTGTACCCGATGTACCCCGGATTCGTATTTGAGTTTGGAATATACTGGATACGTGCTTCGCCCACGAGTGATTTCGAAAATAACCTCTTTGAAACCGCCGACTTCTGTATGATTGGAATGAATGAGTGATGTCTGCCATCCGAGGCGTTCGGCGTAGCGTGTGTACATGCGGAAGAGTTCGGTCGCAAAGAGACTAGATTCATCACCACCAGCACCGGCACGTATTTCAACGATGATATCTTTTGTATCGTTTGGATCCTTTGGGAGCAGGAGATGGTGAAGTTGTTTTTCGAGGATGTCTTTTTGTTGGGCAAGGAGGACATTTTCTTCGAAAGCCATCGTTTTAAGTTCGGTATCAGCATCAGCGTCCTGAGTGATTTCTGCGTTACCGCGCATATGGTTCTCAAGTGTTTTGAGTGCCCGGATCGGCTCCATGAGGGTTTCGAGTTCGGCTTTTCTCCGCCCAAGTATCATAAGTTGCTTTGGGTCGCCATTGATTTCAGGTACGCGGAGACTCTCGCTGAGAGTAGCGTACTCGGTTTCGATATCGGTAATGAGAATATGGATGTTCATAGAATATAAGGATACAGACAGATGTTTTGCGTACTATAGCATGGCCTGAGAAAACGAGAAAAGGCAAAAACACCAATTGAGGCGGGAGGTGATTATGCTTGCTTTATTTTATTGAGCAGAAAAAATGCGATGCCTGTAGTATGCATGATACATGCAAAATAAGTGCCGAGAGAACATACGGCGAACCAGGACAGTAAGGGGAGGAGAAGACTAGAGTACCGGTGCAGCCTTTTGCTTGCTTGTTGTGTCGGCTTGTTTGGAAAGGCGAGCCTTCTTTGGCTGGAGCGCATTCGCTTTGGTTTGTGAACGCTCGGTCATTTGTTTGAAGCGCTCGACACGTCCGGCGACATCAATAAACTTCTTCTTGCCTGTGTAGAAGGGATGACACTGGGAACAAATTTCGATGGAGTTGACGGCGATGGTTGATCCGGTGTGAAATACGGAACCGCACGCGCAGCTGATACTGGCTTTTTCGTGGTAGGTTGGGTGGATATCTGTTTTCATATGCGGCTCGGATAATAGATGATATGACGGATAAATAACGGACACGCTGGAGAAGGATCGATAAATAATGGAATAACAAAAAAAGTTCAATAGAACGTGCTTCCAGTTTAACAGAAGGAATAAAAATTGACAAGAGGGGGTGATTTGCTATACTGTCACTGATGTTTTGCTGTGATAGCAGCGGTGATATCAGCACGTTTCTCGAGACTTGAGGCTTATTCCTCGCCCATGATCTGCTTATTTCGCAGAGGGTGCAAGCCGGTCGTTATTTAGAGAAACGGAAGTAATTCAGTTTAAGGAAGAATATAGTATGACAGAAACCGTGAAGATATCGGAGAGAGTGGAGGAGGTTGCGCAGGTTGTTGCTTCTCAGGAAGCTTCGGCTCATGAGCTTTCTTATTTTGAGCATTTTGATTTTGAGGCTTTTGAGGTGACACTTGAGAGTCTTTTAAAGGCAGGAGTGCATTTCGGGCATCTCAAGTCGCGTCGTCATCCGAAAATGGATGAGTATATTTTCACGACACGCAAGAATATAAACGTGCTTGATCTGGAAAAAACCGTGATCAGGCTTGCTTCCGCTCTGGTCTTTTTGAATCGGGTCGTCAAAAGCGGGAAGCCCGTATTATTTGTCGGTATCAAGAAGCAAACACATGGAACGGTGAGATCGTTGGCTGAGAAGATCGGTATGCCGTATGTGATCGATCGTTGGTTGGGGGGTACATTGACTAACTTTTCCCACATTAAAGGTCGAGCGAAGTATCTGTATGAAACGGAGGAAAAGATGGCTCGTGGTGAATTTAAGAAGTACACTAAATTTGAACAAGCCAAAAAACTTGAGGAGGTCGAACGACTTGAAAAGCGCATGGGTGGTATTAAGCATCTCGATATGCTCCCTGGAGCCATTGTGATTGCAGACACGCGAGAAGCGGGCATTGTTTTACACGAAGCACGGAAAATGCACGTGCCGATTGTTGGTATCGTTGATTCCAATACGGATCCGTCTTTTGTTGATTATCCTATACCAGGGAATGATGATGCGGTATCTTCATTGAGAGTGTTGTTGGGTGCCATCGGTAAGGAGATATTGAAAACGAAAGGTGGAAAGTGACCGGTCATGAGAATTCTCAGACAGGAGCATACACACACAATGCAGGCATAAAATATCAAAAAATGGGTATTATGAGTCACATGGAAGCAATCAAGAGTTTGCGTGAGAGAACTGGTGCCGGTATCGTCGATATCAAGAAGGCGCTTGATGAGGCAGGGGGTGATGAAACTCAAGCAATCGATATTCTGAGAAAGCGCGGTCAAGATAAGGCGCTTAAAAAGGGCGATCGTGATACACACGAAGGGACAGTGGTATCATATGTGCATGGACACGGACGTGTCGGTGTTTTGTTGAAGTTATATTGCGAAACTGATTTTGTAGCTCGGAATGATGAATTTCGTGAGCTGGCGCATGATATTGCGATGCATATTGCTGCTCTTGCCCCGACTTGTGTCAGACCCGAAGAGGTTGCATCTGAGGTAGTCGCTCATGAACGAACGATTTGGGAGGAACAACTTGCGTCTGGACCGAAGAAACCCGCTGAACTTATTGAGAAAATTTTGTTCGGAAAGGAAAAGAAATTTCGAGAAGAGTCGGCGTTGCTCTCACAGCCTTTCGTGAAGGATCAGGACAAGACGGTTGGTGATCTTATTACGGAAAAGATCCATAAGATAGGTGAGAATATCCAGGTTGGTGGTTTTGTGCGGTATGAGATTTAGCGTGTTGGTGCTGTAGCCCTGATATCTATAATCCTCTTCTTAATTTTTTTGTTTTGTCTGATTGCCATGTGGCATCTCATTGTTCCCCCAATAGTTGTTGTTGCTTGTTTCACGTTTCTGGTATGGTATTTGTCGCTTCGCGGGGCTGACCCTGAAGTAACTCAGAAGATTGAGACAAACGGTGACACCCGAACCTCTCTGTTCCGTTCATCCGTACGGAGTTTTTTTCTTCGGGTATTGGAGCGGTTGGTTCAGCGCTTTAAAGTGCTGTCTTTGCAGATGCATAATCTGCTTCACACCCTGTTGCAGTCTGTGAAGGCTAAGCGGAGACTGTCCGATAATGAACAGCAGGAGGCGCAACTCCGGTCGTCAGAAGCAGAGTATCCCATCGAAACAAAAGCGGAAATTCAAACAGTGTTTCCGACTCAGGGTGATACATATGAAATACGAACCCGAATTTCAGGAGGAGGACATGTGTCTCGACCAAATGAGATAGAAGGTGTTCGAGAACGTGAAGATAATTTCCCTGCGAGCGTTGCTGATCTGGAACAAGACGTGCATTTCAATGTTGCTACGCCCTTACTGCGACGTCGGCGGAAAACAGACGGTGCTGGATTGGTGAATGACTCTGGATTGGTTATCAGGCCAATGGTGAGTGAACAGGGGGTAAGACCAGAACCAGAGAGACTGAAGCGGAAAGTGGCTGAGCGGCCAATCGAAGAGGGACTCATTGCGCGTATCGCTGCGAATCCGAAAGAGTATACTGCGTACGAAGCACTTGGGGATTTTTACATGGAACGGGGGAGCATACAGGATGCGAAAGAATGTTATAAGCAGGTACTGAAACTTTCCCCCGCGCAACGTTTGGTGAAAATCAAGATACGGAGGCTGGAACGGCTTTTGTCACAGAAATAGTGCATGATGTAGAATGGTAATGAGAATGTATTTTGTGGGTGGTCTACGGTCTGAGCGTGTTATATGTGTCGGACTCGACAAGCGAGAGAGAATCTGCCAGGATAGCTCAGTTGGTAGAGCAACGGTTTTGTAAACCGTGGGTCGCGAGTTCAAGTCTCGCTCCTGGCTCAAGGGGGCAGGTCTCCGTGTTCTTTTATTTTGAAATAGCGTAAGTTGAGTGAATGTGAAGGTAGAGAAAGAGAGTTGATCAAGAATACGAGAAGATGGGTAGGTAGCAGAGCGGTCAAATGCATCAGACTGTAAATCTGACGCCCTACGGGCTACGGGGGTTCGAATCCCTCCCTACCCACCAGAATAAACGAGGTTATCTGTAGACTTTTGTATGGGGAACTGTTAGTCTAAACAGGTTAGCATGTCTAGGTTGTGTTCTTTTTGTCTCAAAGCCGTTGTAGCTCAGTTGGTAGAGCACGTCCTTGGTAAGGACGAGGTCACCAGTT